>CBDUUU010000088.1:0-4420 GCA_965370485.1 uncultured bacterium | reverse complement strand
ATGTGTTTAATAATAGCGCTTCCCACCACTACCCCAGCGGCATAGCGATTTATCCTTCTTACATGAGCCGGCTTCGAAACACCAAAGCCAACGGCAATGGGCACTGCGGTAAGTTTTCTTACCCTCAGGAGAAAATCCTTGAGGGTCGTCTCAAGCCTCGGGGTCATCCCCGTAATTCCAATGTGAGAGAGGCAGTAGAGAAAGCCGCGGCTCTGTTTTGCAATCATTTTCACTCTTTCTTCCGGTGTATTAGGGGCAGTAAGAAAGATTAATGCCAGGTTTCTCTTCTCTGTAAGGCGCCTGAGCTCTTGCGCCTCCTCAGGCGGAAGGTCAGGAACTATCACGCCGTCAACTCCCGCCTCAGCCGCATCCCTCGCAAATGCGCTAAGCCCGAACTGATAGACAGGGTTATAGTAGGTCATAAGAACAAGAGGTGTCTCAATCCCTTTTCTCAATCTCCTTGCCAGCGAAAAGATTGCCTTTAAATCTATCCCATTCTTAAGCGCCCTGATAGATGCCGCCTGGATAACCGGCCCGTCTGCTATAGGATCGGAAAAGGGAACGCCAAGCTCGATGATATCCACCCCGCGCGCCTCAAGCTCAACAACAAGCCTCTCGGTGGTTTTGATATCAGGGTCCCCTGCCGTAAGAAAAACAATAAATGCCTTCCTGCCCTTTTGCCTGAGCCTCTCAAATGTTTTATCTATTCTGTTAAGCACCTAAATTATCCCCATATCCTTGTCGCCGCGGCCCGAAAGGTTGATGACAATGAGTTTTTTTCTACTGAGTCTGGGGGCAAGTTTCATAACATAGGCAACTGCGTGGGCGCTCTCGAGGGCGGGAATGATGCCCTCTGTCTCTGAAAGAAACCGAAAGGCAGCGATGGTCTCCCTGTCGGTAACAGAGGTATACTGCGCCCTTTTAATATCCTTGAGGTAGCTGTGCTCGGGCCCAATCCCGGGATAGTCAAGACCCGCGGCAACAGAGTGAGTTGGTTTAATCTGCCCGTTTCTATCCTGGAGCAGATGGCCCATACTCCCATGAAGTATTCCAAGCGTCCCGCGGCATAATGTCGCCCCATGCCTGCCGGTAGAAAGCCCCAGCCCCCCAGCCTCCACCCCGACAAATTTTATATCACTATCTCTAAACGGATAAAAAATCCCCAGGCTGTTGCTGCCGCCGCCAACGCAGGCGACAATATAATCAGGCAGTCTCCCCTCAGCGTTTAAAATCTGGCGTTTTGTCTCTTTTCCTATAACAGTCTGAAAGTCTCTTACCATCACCGGATAAGGGTGAGGCCCGACAACCGAGCCAATAACATAATATGTGGTCTCGACATTGGTTGCCCAGTCTCTCATCGCCTCATTTATGGCATCCTTAAGCGTGCAGCTTCCGGATTTCACCTCAATCACCTCTGTTCCGAGAAGTTTCATTCGGTGCATATTAAGGGACTGGCGTCTGATATCCTCCGTGCCCATATAAACCTCGCAGGGAAGCCCCAGCAGCGCAGAGGCAGTGGCAGTAGCAACCCCATGCTGGCCTGCCCCTGTCTCGGCAATAATCCGGCGCTTGCCAATACGCCTGGCAAGAAGCACCTGCCCGAGGGTATTGTTTATCTTATGGGAGCCCGTATGGCTGAGATCCTCACGCTTCAGGTAAATCCGCGCCCCTCCGAGCCGTTTCGTAAGCCTCCGGGCAAAATACAGCGGGGTGGGTCTGCCAACATACTGGCGCAGATAACAGGCAAGCTCTCTCTGGAAGTCCCTGTCTGTCTTCGAAGATTTATACGCCTCCTCGAGCTCCCTCAATGCGCCCATCAGCGTCTCGGGTACGAACCTCCCGCCGTATCTTCCAAAACGCCCTGACCTATCCGGCAGCATAAACTCTCTCCATAAAGGTTTCTATTTTCTTATGGTCCTTTATCCCGGCTCTTACCTCAACGCCGCTGCCCGCATCTACTATCTCCGGATGGACCACTTTGATTGCCTCCTCTATATTCCCCGGTCCAAGCCCCCCCGAAAGAATAAGGGGGCATGCTGCATTCTTTGCAGAGACGGCTATATTCCAGTCAAAACTCTTCCCTGTTCCCCCTGCCCGCCCGGGAACAAAGGCATCCAGAAGATAACCATCCACATTATACAGGGAAATGGTCTCGATGTCCTCTATTTTCCTGATGCGAAATGCCTTAAATACCCTTCCGGCAACTGAGGAGCAGTATTCAGGGGGTTCCTTTCCATGAAGCTGAACAATATCAAGCCCGCAGTAATCAGCAATGCGATTAACCTCATCTATCACTTCGTCTACAAACACCCCAACCTTTTCTATCGATGAAGGAATAAGTTCGATAATCCTCTTTGCCTTCTCAGGGCTTACACGCCTGGGGCTCTCAGCGAATATAAAGCCAATATATGCCGCCCCGAGGTAATAAGAAACGTAAGCATCATCGTAATTCGTAATCCCGCATATCTTTACTTTTATCAAGGCTGCCTCCCAAACTCTGCCCCATCAAACAGAAAAAGACACATCCTTTATCTTTCTCCCACTGGTTTTTTGTTGTGTTCTTCCCAAATTGGCCTCAAGAATTCATGTCCTCTCCTGCCATAAATCTCGCATATTTTATCCGCCTCAGCTTTGTCAGCAAATTTATAAATCTTTTCAACAATCGATTTTATATGTTTTTCGTCATAATATGGAGTTGCTCCCGATAACATCTCCAAAATTATCTTACCGAGGAACTGTATGCTCTCTTTGTCTTCAAATCTATCAAGATACTCTATAAAAAATGCAGAGCCAAAACCTATACCTGCATAATGCGCTGAAAGCAAGAGCCATTTTGAATTCTTTAAATTAATCTTATCAAGTAAAATTGTTAGTCTGGACAAATCTAAAAGCATTTGTTCGTAATCGCCCTTGAGTTTCTTTTTAATGACATCTCTGTCTTCATATGTCCATCGCCAGAAATCTATGATTTTTCCTTTAACCCTTCTACTAAACTCGTCCTCTTTTTCATCCTCAACTAAATGTCTGCCCTGTGACCAGAAAAAGCTAATTACCTTATCTAATTTGGAATAGTCCCACTTGTCTATAACCATCTTGAACAAGCTACCGGATTCCTCTAAGGATTCGTAACCCCTAAGATAGCCTATGGTTATATGGTCAATAAGCTGTTCTTCGGTATTCTCTCGCTTAAAATCAATCTTAATTGCCCGCAGATAATGTTCTTTCATCAGTTTATACAAATCCTGATATACACCTGCTCCAAAGAAATAACCTCCCATAAACGATTGCCAGCGGATATCTTTTTCTGGGAGGGATTCAAATTTCTTTATTTTATCTCTAACCCAATTTTTGTTCAGATAGGCGAAATTTGGCATATATCGACCGAATAGTGTAAATGCCTCGGTAACTTTTTCCGCCAAAAGGTCGTCATATCTTGACATATCCCACTGCATGTTCTTTTTATTACTTCTTTTCTCTTCAACTCGCGCCTTGCGAAGCGATAGAAAAATCACAGCGGTAATCGTTTGCCCATAAGATGTGTTCAAGGCACGGCTTACAACGCCTCTATCCCCCTCATCTTTTTCAACCGGCAATTTTTTCAGTATCGTATCAAGGAGTCCCCTGGCTTGTTCAAAATAATCTTCCGCAAATGCCCAGGAATCGTCTTTGGCGCCTTCTTGTATCAACTCAGCTATAATATTGATAACCCAGATATGCGTTGCTGTCAAATCGGCCCCCTGCGCTTCTTTGCCTTCTTTCCAAAAACCTGGTTTACTAATATATCTTTTGGCAAAATCAAATACCTTCCCCCAATTAAAACTCTTCTTGTCTTGCCATACCCCATTAAATCCACGAAAGATATCGTGGGCATACAGATAATGGAGATTTAAAAATGGGTCGAGGTCTCTGGCAAACCTTTCAGGTTCTCTCTTAACTGCTGCCCTCAAAACCTCAGATAAACCACGTTCCGTTGGCGCTCCCCAAACATCCTTCTTTGGCTTGAATTTTCTAATATACTCTGCCATTTCTCTGTTGCTGCCAAACCCCAAAATCTTTTCTACAGCCAGCGGAGAAGTCCCCGGACCAG
Source organism: uncultured bacterium (assembly GCA_965370485.1). Classification (GTDB taxonomy): domain Bacteria; phylum NPL-UPA2; class JAUVJM01; order CBDUUU01; family CBDUUU01; genus CBDUUU01. The sequence goes on along the minus strand of CBDUUU010000088.1, from coordinate 333 downwards.
TCTGTTCAACAAATCCTTCCTCATCCAAAGGTTCTATCTTCTTTATCTTGGTAATTGTCTTCTGTTCTTCAAAAAGTTTAGCAAAGTAAGCATCCTTTTTCATTGCCGAATACCATTCTTGTTTCCAGACAGCAACGTAATGCTCTTGTTTTTCATCAGGAACATATCTTGGACCTTTGCTTATCAGAATTTTTATCTTATCTTTTTCGCTTTTTTCGAATTTGCCAACACTACCCTGTAATAATTTATAAAGCTCCACTTTGTAATCAGACTCGTTAAGGGCTTCAGGATTATCATCAAGAAACTTCCAGAACAACTCTCTATAATCTTTCC
>CBDUUU010000087.1:0-4435 GCA_965370485.1 uncultured bacterium | reverse complement strand
TTTTCATCCCGGAGCCGGTTGATTATCCTTTGCAGGTCTGTTTCTTCTGAACCAAAAAGCACATTTACAATGGCCTGATAGTCGGTGCAGAGAAAATCGCCGGCTGAGATTCTTTCCTTTGCATACTTGATAAGCTTGGTATCCTCCAGTATAATGCGGATGAGTGTTTTCTCTGCCGCGAATGGGATCAGGTTCCTTATTTCTCTGCGCAGGCCGCTGCCGGGGCCCGCTTTCTTTTTCAGTTTTTTTAACTCGGCGAGGAGCGCATCTTCATCTACGGACAATCTTTCAGAGAGATGTTTTATGTAGTCTCTTTTTCTAATCGCGTTATCGACCTTGCTGATAGTAGAAAGAAGCTCGCCGGCGATTTTTACCTTGCCGTCGGTGTCTGCCGGGTTATGGATGGAGGAAAGTAGATTTAGCTTGTAGTCTATCAGGTCCTCCGCTTTCCCGATGAGCTTCCCAAAGGCATCTCCTCCGCTGCGGCGGATGAACTCGTCGGGGTCTCCTTCCGGGAGTCTTACAATCTTAACCCTGAACTTCGCTTCCACCAGCAGGTCCAGTGCCCTTAAGGTTGCCTTTTCTCCTGCCGCATCCGCATCGTAGACCAAAACGACCTCTTTTGCGTAGTGGCGGAGTAGATTTACCTGATTTGTGCTCAGGGCTGTTCCCAGGGAGGCGGCTGAGTTTACTATTCCTGCCTGGAAGGCGCTCAAAAGGTCAAGATAGCCTTCAAGGATAATAACCTTTCCCTCGCGCCTTATTTTTTCTCCGGTGAAGTTTAGCCCGTAGAGGTGGCTGCCTTTATGATACGCCGGGCTCTCGGGCGAGTTGATGTATTTTGGCATTGCCTCGCCCAGGACTCTTCCTCCGAATCCGGCAATCTGTCCCCGCGGGGTAAAGATAGGGAAGGTTATCCGTGCCCTGAATAGCCGTGAAAGCCCTGTTTCCTCAGAAGCCTTCCTGCTGAGGCCTTTCTTTGTGAGCTCATCGAGCAGCCCATCGGTGGAGGCGGGGCAGAAACCGAGTTGAAATTTCTTGATTAGTTCCATTGTGATGCCGCGTCCTCTCAGGTAGGCACGTGCGCGCTCGCCTGCTCTGGATGAGATAAGAATGTTGTGAAAGTAACCGGAGGCAGTTTTGTTTACCTCTAACAGCGGTAATATCTTTTCCTCCCGCAGAGACCTTCTTTCCTCCGGCAGTCTGATGTGTGCCCTTTCTGCCAGTGTCTTGACTGCTTCCGGGAAGGTCATATTTTCATATTTCGAAAGGAAGGTGAAAACATTCCCGCCTGTGTGGCAGCCAAAGCAGTAAAATATCTGCTTCTGCGCGCTTACGGTGAATGAGGGGGTTTTTTCCTGGTGGAACGGACACAAGCCCTTGAAGTTCGCCCCGCTTTTTTTAACCGCGATGTAATCGGAGATTACATCTACGATATCATTAGCGTCCTGGACCTTGGCGATTAGTTCTTCGGAGAAATAAACCACGGCAAATAAAAAAAGACCCCTACTGCGGCCTGTCATTGCGAGCACATCGCAGCGACAGGCGAGGAACCCCTAACAACGTAGAACACGCTTTACTGAATGCGCAAATATCCAGTAAACCACGTCATTTGTGGTAGCCGCAGGCTTTAGCCTGCGCACCCTGAAGGGTGCGACTACCTCTTGGCACGGTGTTCACTGAGTATCCACCTGAATGCCTATTTCTGCAACTATATCACAAAAATAAGGATTTGTCAAATTTGACGGATGTTGACGGGTGGAGTATAATATGAAGCCGTTATGAGGTTAATTCGGGCATCACTTAAAAATGAGAGTATAGGGCGTAAGGTTCTCGCCTCTTATTTCTTAGGGAGTGTTCTTCCCCTGCTTATCTGCGGTTATTTAATATTGAAGTATATTGTTCCGGAGGTCCCCACCACAGAGAATGTTTTTCTTTTAATCTCCGCAGCGGTTGTCGTTTCGGTGTTGAGCCTTCTTCCTCTGAGATGGGTAGTGAGGGGAATCGGCAGGGTGAGGACAGATGCCCAGAGGGCCCTCAAGGGTGAGCTGGTTGAGCTCGCTGCAGGGCAGGCAGATGAGGTTAGTGTGATTGGCGGCTCCCTGAATGAACTTGCAAGGCGAATCAGGGAAAATGTGAATGCCCTTCAGAAGACCAACCGGGAGTTAAGGGACTCTAAGAATTTTGTCGAGGGCATCTTAGGAAGCATGACGGATATGCTCGTTGTTACCGACTCCGGCGGCCGGATAAAGATGACCAACGAGGCAACGCAGAAGTTACTTGGTTACCGGCGTGAGGAGTTGCTTGATGAGCCTGCGAGTAAGGTCTTTGGAATGGCGCAGAAGAGCGGAATGTTTAAGGGGAATATGGCGCAGATACTGCTTGAGGGGGAGCCCATTCAAAACTATCAGACGTATCTGTTAAGTGCAAATGGCGGGAGAATTCCCGTTCTTTTTAACGGCTCTGTTATGAGGGATGGGGATAATAAGTTTTCCGGTGTTGTCGGAGTGGCGAGTGACCTGCGTGAGCTCAAGAAGCTGATTAGCGACCTCGAGAAGGCAAACAAGAATATCGAGGAGTGGAACAGACAATTAGAGCAGAAGGTGGAGGAGAGAACAGCCGAGCTTCGCCAGACACAGCAGCAGCTTGTCCAGGCGGCAAAATTAGCATCCCTGGGGTATTTAACGGGGGGAGTGGCTCATGAGCTGGGTAATCCGATGGTAGGAATTCTGAATTTTACACAGCTGCTGAGTAAGAAGATAGATAAGGATGACCCCAGGGCAAGGTATGTAAAGACTATTGAGTCAGCGGCGCATCAGTGCCAGACCATTATCAGTGGTCTTTTAAGCTTTGCGCGTCAGGATAGGGCGGTATATGCGCCTGTCGACTGTAGTGAGGCGGCAGAAGATGCACTGCTTTTAATAGGGCGTCAGCTTTCTTATCAAAAGATTGATGTCACAAAAAATCTCCCACCTGATATACCGAAGGTGCAGGGGAGCGCCAACCAGCTTCAGCAGGTCTTTTTGAATATTATAGCCAATGCCAGGGATGCTATGCCGGAGGGGGGGCTCTTGACCATCACTACAAAGGCAGTGGAAGAAAATAAAATGGTTGAGATTACATTTCAGGATACCGGAGGCGGCATAGGAGAAGATATAATCCCCAAAATCTTCGACCCCTTTTTCACCACCAAGAGGGATATTGGCACGGGGCTTGGATTGAGCATAAGTTACGGTATTATTAAAAGTCACGGCGGCACTATAGATGTTGAGAGTCTTCCCGGGGAAGGAACATCTTTTATTATCAGATTACCCGCTGCCTCTTAATGGATGAAAGGTTGTGTAAGCGTTCACGCGCTAATGTCACCCTGAACTCGTTTCAGGGTCTAATTCAATTATTGAGATACTGAAACAAGTTCAGTATGACATATTCAGGGCTTGATTTGACAATATGGTTATGAACGGTTACAAAAAGTTTTCTATTCTTGTGGTTGACGATGAGCTCTACACCCGGGACTTTTTATTAGAGTTTTTAAGGGATGAGGGCTTCGATGTCCGCATAGCTGACTCCGGGCAGGAGGCACTGCGTCTGGCGGCTGAGGCTGAGTATAATCTTATCCTTCTGGATATGAGGATGGCAGGGATGAGCGGGCTTGATACACTCAGGGTTTTGAAGGATGTATGCCCTTCCTCAGTGGTAGTTATAATGACTGCCTACCGCGATAAGCGTATGACTGATGAGGCGCTGCGGCTGGGTGCCGGGGCTGAGGTAATTCATAAGCCCTTTGATTTAGATGAGGTATTATCTCTTGTGAAGTCCGAGAGGGAACAATGGAAGAGAGGTGGCAATGGATAAGAAAAAGATTCTTGTAGTTGATGATGAGAGGTATACCTGTGAGTTTTTGCGGGAACTTCTAAGTGAGGAGGGTTATTCCGTTTCGGTAATTCAGGATGGGGCAGACGCCATTAACAAAATAAAGGAGGACTCCTTCGATGTTGTTCTTCTGGACATATTGATGCCGGGGGTAAATGGCGTTGAGATAATCAAAATATTGAAGGAGGTCAGGCCAGAGCTTCCCATTGTCGTAATAACCGCCTATGTGGGGCATAAATTAGTGCAGGAGGCGGTTGGGCTCGGGATAGAGGGCTGTCTGTACAAGCCAATCGAGGAGGATGAGATGTTGTCTTTGCTAAAGACTCTGGCAGGAAAGGCAGGTGAGTTATGACTCTTTCTTTTGAGCAGCTTCAAGAGGCAAACAAGAGATTACGCAAACGGCTCTCCGAGCTGGTGACCGTCTTCGATATAGCGAGGACGTTTTCTTCGATCAATGATGAGAGTGAGCTCTGCTCTCTGGTTATAAATACAGTTACCACTATCATCCGGGTAGAGCGCGCCTCTCTTCTCCTTCTTGATAGGAAAAAAGGGGAGCTAAGGG
>CBDUUU010000086.1:0-4445 GCA_965370485.1 uncultured bacterium | reverse complement strand
CCTGATGTTCTTGACGGGGCGCTCCTGAGGCCCGGCAGGTTTGACAGAGAGGTAGAGGTTTATAGCCCTGACCTTGCCGGGAGAGAGGCAATCCTCAAGGTTCACTCTAAAGGCGTCTCTCTGGCAGAGGATATAGACCTGAAGACAATAGCCGCAGGGACAGCCGGTTTCTCAGGGGCAGACCTGGCAAATCTTATCAACGAGGCGGCCCTTTTAGCGGCCCGCAGGGATCAAAAGTCTGCAGGAATGAGGGAGCTTGAGGAGGCGAAGGAGAGAGTCATTGCGGGTCCCGAGAGAAAGAGCAGGGTGATATCCGAACGTGAGAAAGCGATTATTGCCTACCATGAGGCTGGCCATGCCCTGCTCGCGTATTTAATACAGGAGACAGACCCGCTTCACAAGGTCTCTATTATTCCCCGCGGAGGGGCAGCTCTGGGCTACACACTGCAGTTTCCAACAGAGGATAAATATCTGACAACCAGAAAGGAACTTCTCGGACGGATGACTGTGTACCTCGGGGGACGGGTTGCGGAAGAAATGACGTTCAACGAAGCCACGACAGGCGCCCAGAATGACTTAGAGATGGTCTCCAAGATTGCAAGAAAGATGGTATGCGAATTTGGAATGAGTGAAAAGTTGGGGCCTCTTACATTCAGGGAAAAATCGGAAGAGGTCTTCCTCGGCAGAGACATTACAAAGGAAAAACCATACAGCGAGAGGATAGCCCATGAGATTGACGAGGAGGTCCATTCGATTATTCATGGCTGCTACAATCGGGCAAAGAATCTGCTTACCAAAAACAGGGATAAGCTGGATAAGATTGTGGTCGCCCTGAAAGAAAATGAGGTTCTGGATGGAAAACAGGTCAAGGCACTTTTAGAAAATGGACAGGGAAAAGATAAAGAAAGCAGTTAGGGACATACTCGTTGCCATCGGGGAAAACCCGCAAAGGCCCGAGTTGAAAAACACGCCCTCAAGGGTAGCGCAGATGTGCGAGGAAATTTTCGGCGGGATGCATCAAGACCCGCACAGGGAACTTGCAGATACTGTCAGAGAAGACCACAAGGAGATGGTGCTTATAAAAAACATCTCGTTTTCATCTATGTGTGAGCATCACCTTCTCCCGTTTATCGGGGAGGTAAATATCGCCTACATTCCAAAGGGTAAGCGTGTGGCAGGTTTGAGTAAACTGAGCAGGGTTGTAGATATCTTAAGCAGGCGGGCACAGCTCCAGGAGCGCCTGACAACACAGATTGCAGAGGTCCTTACCACGGCGCTTGACCCAAGAGGAGTTCTGGTTGTAATCAGGGCAGAACATATGTGCATCCGAATGCGGGGTGTAAGGCGGGTAAATTCGCCCATCGTTACCTCAGCGGTGCGTGGAATTTTCAAAACCAACAGCACCACGCGCGCAGAGGCAATGTCCCTCATTAATCCCTAACGGACAGCCGCAAGGGCTGTCCCTACATATGACTTATTGTGTAGATTGTAGAGGGCAGGAGCTGATACTTGGAGAGAAAACCAGAATCTGTGGGATTTTGAATGTTACCCCTGATTCCTTCTCCGATGGCGGCAGGTTTATCGAGCCCGGGAAGGCCCTTGAACATGCCCTGGCAATGGTGGAAGATGGAGCGGATATCATTGATATAGGCGGGCAGTCCACCAGGCCGGGCTCAGATGCGGTCTCAGAAGAGGAAGAAATACGGAGGGTGCTCCCCGTTGTGAATCTACTGGCAAAAAGGCTGAATGTCCCCATCTCGATAGATACCTCTAAGCCCGGGGTGGCCAGAGCCGCACTCGACGCAGGCGCTCACATTATCAACGATGTCACCTCGCTAAGGGGCAGCCCTGAGCTTGGAAAGATAGTGGCTCAATACAATGCACCTCTGGTCCTTATGCATATGAAGGGCACCCCGCAAAACATGCAGGATAACCCTCAATACAAAGATGTAATCTCCGAGATAATCTCTTTTCTAAAGGATGCAATAAGAAAGGCAGTTGAGGAATTCGGGATAAGTGAGGAAAATATTATTGTTGACCCGGGTATAGGTTTTGGGAAGCAAACAGCTCACAACTTAGAAATAATCAACAGATTAAGCGCATTTCATTGCCTTGGGCGGCCTCTTCTTCTTGGCCCCTCGCGAAAGTCGGTGATTGGAGATGTCCTGGGGCTGCCCGTAGAAGAAAGAATTGAGGGGACCTCGGCGGTAGTTGCCTACTCTGTTTTATCCGGGGTACATATCATGCGGGTTCACGATGTAAGGCAAATGGTACGGGTTGTGCGAATGACCGAGGCTATTATAAATGCTTGAGCTTCTGAACAAAATTATCCCTAACATCGTATGGCAGGATATCTTAGAGATAGTTATACTTGCCTTTGTGATATACAAAACCCTGATATCTTTTAAGGGAACAAGAGGTGCGCAGGTCTTAAAGGGAATCGGGATTATGTTTCTGCTCGTCTTTGTTGCAGACCTGGCAAAGCTCCACATAATAAGCCTGATCATCAAATCGATACTCGGGCTTGGGGCAATCGGGCTTATAATTGTCTTTCAGCCTGAACTGCGCCAGGGGCTTGCCCGTATGGGACAGAATCCTCTTTTCGGCTTCCTGCCCAGAGAAGAGCAAAAGATCGGGGAGATAGTGAAGGCCGCAGCTTCCCTATCCACAAATAAAACAGGGGCGCTCATAGTGCTTTCTCGCGGCGCAAGACTTCATAACTTCATAGAAACGGGGATAAAAATGGACAGCGAACTTTCCGCCTCCCTACTTGAGACCATTTTCACCGCGAAAAGCCCAACGCATGACGGGGCAGCAATCATTGTGAATAATAGAATTGCGGCTGCATCCTGTACCCTTCCGTTAGCCGAGGAGGTACGGGAAAGAGAAAGGACAAAGGGGATGCGCCACAGGGCAGCAATCGGACTGACCCAGCAGACCGATGCAGTTGTCGTTGTCGTCTCCGAGGAAAGCGGGGCAATATCCATAGTAAAGAACGGAGTGGCTGAGGAGGTGGAGGTCTCTGCAATCAATGAAAAGCTGGCTGTTTAGAAACTCAGGACTCAAGATATTCTCTCTAATAATAGCCTCGTTTGTATGGCTTTACTTCTTTACTGCAAGAGAAGGAATCTCGCCTTTCAAGGAGGCTGTTATATCATTTACAGTGCCGGTAAGTGTAGTCCAGCAGCAGTCTTCTATGCTGGTTGCGACAATTAAACCGGGGGATACCCGGCTGACCTTAAAAGGCAGAGGTATTAAAGGGTTAAAGGCTGAAGACATCCTTGCGTTTGTGAGAGTTGATAACCTAAAAGAAGGCGCGCATACTCTGCCCGTGCACATCGATACACCTCATGGAATAGAGGTCATCTCAAAAAACCCCGGAAAAGTAAAAGTTACCCTTGAGTCTCTCCGCAAGAAGAGGCGGCGTAGATAACTGAGGAGGTTTTTGTGCCCAAATTAGGTGTAAATGTGGACCATGTGGCAACCCTGAGAGAAGCGAGGAAAACTATTGAGCCGGACCCCGTCGCGGCAGGCCTCATCTGCGAAAAATCAGGTGTGAGTTCAATCGTTGCGCACCTGCGTGAGGATAGAAGACATATGCAGGACAAAGACATCTTTCTGTTGAGAAAAAAACTGCACATTAAGTTTAATCTGGAGATGGCATCGGTCCCCGAGATAGTCAAAATTGCGGTACAGGTTGCCCCATCTCAGGCAACCATTGTCCCCGAGAGGCGGAAAGAGATTACTACCGAGGGCGGCCTGCAGGTCTCAGGCAACGCCGCACTCGCAAGAACTGTCGGCCTTCTGAAAGCGAGAGGCATAATTGTAAGCCTTTTTATTGACCCCATAGAGAAAGAGATAAGACAAAGCGCAAAAATCGAGGCAGATGCCGTAGAACTCCATACGGGTATGTATGCCAACGCAAAAACAGCGAAGAAAAGAGACATTGAGCTTGCAAGATTAAAGGAGGCAGCCCGGTTTGCCTGCTCCCTTGGACTCATAGTACATGCAGGGCATGGCCTGACCTACAAAAACGTAGAGGGGATTGCTTCTATCTCAGAGATAGAAGAGCTGAACATAGGGCACTCGATCATCTCCCGCGCAGTATTCGTCGGGCTTGCCGGGGCTGTAAAGGAAATGATAGAACTATGCAAACGATAGCCGGGATAGGCACTGATATAATCAGGATAAGCAGGATTGAGGTTGCGGGCATGCACTGGCAGGACAAATTCATCAGGCGGGTTTTTACAGAGGGCGAGATAGATTACTGTTCAAAAAGAAAGAATAAGTGGGTACACCTTGCAGGCAGGTTCGCCGCAAAGGAATCTATTAAGAAGGCAATAAGCCCCGTTAGAAGGAAACTTTCTAACGGGGTAAAACAAAGCGGGGAGGGACTTCGCTGGAAGGATATAGAAATTATCGCGAACATAGAAGGCGGTCCCTCT
>CBDUUU010000085.1:0-4468 GCA_965370485.1 uncultured bacterium | reverse complement strand
CCCTTGAGGGGGAGGATTGAGGAGGGGGGGAAAGATGGGTTTAGTTTGCTTGAGGTGACAGTAGCTATTGCTATCTTAAGCATTGTGATGGGGCTTGTGCTCTTTATCTTTCATCTCTCATCGGGCTTATTTCAAGAGACAGACGTATCAGCTCATCTTGCCGAGCGGTTGCAGGAAGGAGTCAACAAGATGAGAAGTGACCTGCGGGAAACAAAGTTTTCCACGGTAAGCCGGCACAGCTTTATAGACCCGGGCTTCGGGACAACTGTTATGCATATCCTGACCATGGCAACTGCGCGGGATGCCAACAACACCTTTCAAGTAGACAGCGATTATAAACCCGACTGGCAGGGGGTAGTGGTCTATTGCCCTTATAAGAGCGGCGAAATCAAGGAGCTTCGGCGCTTCAGTGCCTACGGGGATTATACCTTCCAATTTAGTTTTCCCCAGGACCCCAACGATGTAATGATTCATCTTGAAGATGGCGGCGGGACCGTGGTCAAGATAAAAAGAAAGACCGGCAAGGTGGTTAATGGCGGTTCGGCAGGCAGCCCTGCCTATCGCGTTGTAAGCAACATGCTTATGCAGGTCTGCGTTACAGACGGCGAGGACCCTATAAAGGCAACCATAAGTGTAGAGGGCAGGAAGAGAAGCGGAGAGATGCTTGTCCGGGAGTTAAAGACCTATGTCCATCCGAAGAATTAAAGAGAACATAACTGTTCAAAACAAAGGTATTGCGCTGGCAGTGGTAATGATGGTCATAGCAGTATTATCAATCATATCACTCTGCTCTGTCCGCCGGCTTCTGGCTATAGTTAACTTAGATAACGACAGCAGAGGCTTTATCCACGCCTTTTATGCCGCCCAGAGCGCAAAGGCAGCTGCCTTGAAATATCTCTCAGACAACCCGGGGCAGACCTACAATCTCTCAGAGGTCTTCAGCCTGAAAGACACAGGACTGCTTCTTCAGGCACACTACTTCTACAACGTCACCGGGGTTGCGGGAACTGACAAAATGATGGTAGAGGCGAAAAGTTTCTATCCAAAGCACCCCGACTTTGCCATGCCGGGAAGGCTGATATACATATGCAGGGCGAATATCTATGCAATGGGAGAGGCGGGCGAAAAATACACCTCTCAAAGCGAAAATTTCTTATTTGAGGTTCAGCGGAAGGAGTAAGTGTGAATCTCCCCTGGGAAAAACCCGCTCAATTTGCAGGCATCCACATAACCCCTGATGAGCTCCACAGCGTATTCCTATTCAAAAAGGGGAACAAGCCCGTTGTCCGGGAACTTGTTACCACGCCGATTAGTGCGGCTGAGGCAACAAGTAGGCCGGACGCGCTAAAAAAGGCATTAAGAGAGCTAAATAAAACAGTGAGGCTCAAAGCCACCCAGATATATGCGGCGCTTTCATCTGAACAGGTATCATTCAAGTTTATGCTTCTGCCTGCCCTCTCAGAGGAACAGCTCCCGCAGGCGATACAGCAGCAGATGAAAATAGAAAAGGACTGGGACCCCAAAAAATATTATATCGACTCCTCCTCTGTTGGAATGATAGGCAACCAGACAAGGGTATTTACCACCTACGTAGAGCGGGAAATTATCGAGGCAACACTCCTGCTCTTTGCCGGCTTTGGATGCGAGACCTTTTGTATCGAGCCGGACATAACCGCGCTCCACCGCGCACTGCACTTTTCAAAAATGCTCTCAGGCCAGACTTTAGCAATGGTAGACGCCAATGAGAGAGAGGGAAGATTGACCATCTTTACCGATGCAGGAGCGATGCTTTCCCGGCTAATCGGCGGAAAACAACGGGCAGTTGCCGAAGAAGGCGGCAAAGAAGAGGCAGGCGGGGAGTCTAAGAGCGAAGAAGAAGAAATAATTGACAAGGGCGGGGGGGGAGAGGTCTTTGACATAGATTTAGCCATTAAAGATATGAAAAAGACATTTGACTATTACGAATACTCACTGGTCGCCGGTACTGTCGGCCAGGTAACGCTCGTTGGCAACCCGAAAATTACAAATCCCCTGCAGGAGCGGGTTACTGCTGAGCTTGGGCTGCCAATCAAGCCCTTTGTGCTGGACATCGAACTATCCGAGAAGGCCGCTGAAGGCTTCGACCCCGCTGCATACGGAGTGAGTGTAGGCAGCGCATTAGGAGGGATTGAGTGAAAATAAATTATATCCCGCCAAAGGCGCGGCCCAAAAGACCAAGCAGGGCACCATACCTGCTGGCGGCAATGGTATATATCCTTGCGATGCTCTTTCTTGGAGCAAAGATAGGAAAGGTCTTACAATTCAAGCAGGAGGCAAAAGGGAAAAGGGATTTTTTGATGACCATTACATCCAACCTCAGTAAAAATGCCCCTGCCCTGGCGGAGTTAGAAAATATGACCGCAGAGGGAAACAGGCTCGTCAAAACCGGAAGCACACTGCAAAACATAAACAGCTCTAATAGCTACTGGGCAGACCTCCTCTACGAATTTGCCCGGGCCGTGCCCGGGGAACTCTGGTTTGAAGAGCTCGAGCTAAGCTCAGACTCCGTTACCACCCGCCTGGCTGGCTTTGGCGCAGGCGAGAGGACAGAGACAAAGGCACTGGAACTGGTTACAAACCTGCAGAAGGGTCCGCTCTTCTCGCAAACTTTTCAGGGAATAAAGCTAACCTCTTGCAAGCCCGTGGAAGAAGGAAAAAAGAAAAGAAGTTTTGAAATAATAATGCAGATTATAAGGTAATAATATGACCGTGATATGAAAGCGCCGACTGAAATTCGGAAAAAGGATGTAAAAGCCGCCGCAATTTTAATTATCCTCTGCCTCCTGATATCGGGGGGATTGTATTTTGGATGGCTCACTGCGGTAATGGGCAATATGAAAAAGCTGAGTGAGGAGATAAAGACTGTGCAGAGCGAACTGGCAAGAGCTACCGCCGCCAGAGAGAAGGTCCGAACACTTTCAGAAAAGGTAAGAAAAAGAGATGAGGAGATAAAAAGGTATGAATCACTGCTTCCTGAAGAAGGAACGCTTCCGGCAATATACGAGGAAATATATAATATAGCCAATGAATACAGGCTGAGTGCCCATCTTGAAAGGCAGGAACCGGCCCTTTTAGATAAGGCCGTTCTCAAGGCAGTCTGCGAGATAAAGCTGAGCGGGCATTTCAACAATCTTCTCAAATTCATTCAACACTTCGAGGGGAAGGATATACCTGTATATTTTACGGACATAAAACTCAAACCCCTCTCCCCTGGGGCAGACTCGATTGAGGGGCTGTTTAAGATGATTATTTACACGGGAAAAACAAAATTGTAGTTGCTCAATTTATTGAGCAGATACCAAAAAATGGATAAAAAAAGGATTATGATGATTGTGCTGGGTGTTGCGGCACTTGCGCTGGTGGGGATAAAAATTGTCCCAATGTTTCTGCCCAGGAGTATGAGGATGAGGATGAGGGCAAAGAAAATGGGGCTGCCCCCGCCCGCACCTGCCCCGTCTACGGCACCGTCTGCACCTGCCCCGGCACCGGTCGTATCTGCCCCGGCACCAGCCGCACCAACCATCTCACCGGCTGCGCATACTCCATCACCGGCTGCGCCTGCCTCACCTGCCTCTGCCGCACCGGTTATGAAGCTCGTAGGACTCGAGGATTACTTCGAGCCGGTTCTCAAGCGCGGCGAGGCAAGATATCTGTTCGATGAATTGCCCAATTTTTTTATATCTAAAGACTTCGAAGAGACAGCATCTGAACTCTTACATGTCCAATTATCTATCGAGGGAATTCTATGGGATGAGGAAAATCCCCTCGCCATTGTAAATGACAGGATTTATTCTGCCGGGGACTATCTTGACGAGAATCTAAAAATACTAAAAATCGGGCAGACCTTTATTATTATTACCGATGAAAAAGAGCAAAGAAGGTTTGAGATTAAGTAAGCGTTAACCCCCACCTAGAGCAAAGATAATGGCAAAGGCAAAGGCAGTTAAAAGCAAAAAGAGGGAAATCCCTGCAGGTTTCGAGAAAATACCACCCGACGTCATTGGCATAATCTTCAAGGAAGGCTGGCAGGGACGGCTCAAGGTCAAGCCCATTGACCTTATGGTATTTACCCGCCAGTTTGCCACTATGATTGACGCGGGTGTTCCCCTTGACCAGACACTCCAGACCCTGTCCGAGGCAGGAGGCTCTCCATATCTCAACCTTCTTCTACTTGACCTCAACCGAGTTGTCAAGGGAGGGACCACTCTTTCGGATGCAATGGGTAAATTCAAACTGGTCTTTACGGAGATGTATGTCAATATGATAAAGGTTGCAGAGGTTACGGGAGACCTGCCGGGGGTTTTGCTCGAACTTGCCGAGTTTCAGGAGGGTGCAATCAAAATGAAGGGGAAGGTAAAGTCTGCAATGACATATCCGATAATGAGTTTTGGTATGGTCTTAACCATTGCCATAGGGCTGATAGTCATAG
>CBDUUU010000084.1:0-4513 GCA_965370485.1 uncultured bacterium | reverse complement strand
ACCTGCCTTTCTCTACAAGGCTTTACAGGAGATACCTGCCTCTTTTCCCCCTTGCCGTAGAGCAATTTGACCTCACAGGATACGAGCTGGTTATAAGCAGCAGTCATTGTGTGGCAAAGGGTGTTGTAACAGGCGCCGATTGTCTTCATATCTCCTACTGTTATACCCCCCTTCGATACGGGTGGGATATGTATCAGGAATACTTTGCGGCAGAGAGACTCACATTCCCTGAGAAAGCGCTCATCCCTGTCTTCTTAAATTATCTGAGAATGTGGGATGTTGTAAGCAGCAGTCGTGTGGATTATTTCGCTGCCATCTCAAATACTGTCAGGAACCGTATAAAAAAACATTATCGCCGGGACTCTGTAGTTATCTACCCTCCGGTCGATACGTCCTTTTTTACTCCGGGCGAGAAAACCAGCGCGCAGGGAAGTGGGAGCCCGATAAATCGGGCAACTACATCTGACGGCGAGGGGGCATATCTTATCGTTTCCTCTCTGTCTCCTTATAAACGCATTGACGTGGCAATAGAGGCATTTAACAGGCTTGGCCGCCCTCTCCGGATTGTGGGGCTCGGCCCGGAACTGAGACGGCTCAAGAGGCTGGCCGGAAAAAACATTGAGTTTCTCGGATGGGTGGAGCCTGCTGTCTTAAGAGACCTTTATCGGGGCTGCCGTGCCCTTGTCTTTCCCGGGGAGGAGGACTTTGGCATTGCCCCGGTGGAGGCGATGGCATCCGGAAAGCCGGTGATTGGGTACGGCCGCGGCGGGCTTACCGAGACTGTTTCCGATGGGGCAACAGGCATACACTTTTCCCCGTCCTCGCCTCCTGCCCTTTGTGAGGCAGTCAGGAGCTTAGAAACTATCTCTTTTGACCCGGAGTTAATCCGCAAGAGTGCCCTTCGGTTTGACACCGGGGTTTTCAGGAATCACTTAAAGAAGTTTATCGATGAGAGGTTTAACGAATGGACAGAAAGAGCGAGCAGCGCCTCTTCCTGATGATTTTGTTTGTCTGCGATATCTTGATGGTAAATCTCTCGTTTATCCTTGCATATTTTATTCGGTTCGAACTTCCTGCGCCAAAGGGCATTCCGGATATTGCCCCTTACATAAGGGCGCTTGTCTTTGCCGCTATTGTATTTGCCCTTGTCTTTCGCTATCTTGGTTTTTATCGCCCACGCCGCGGCAGGCCGTCCAGATTGGATGAGTTTTATTCTGTTATGATAGGATCCAGTCTTGCGACTATCATTCTTGTTGGCGGGACCTTCTTTTACAGGGGCTTTGAATATTCCCGCGGTGTAATCTTGATAGGGCTGGCGCTCAGCATAATGCTGGTTGGAACCTCGCGCACGGTGCTGGCTGCTGTAGAGGAAAGGTTAAGGGATAAGGGAATTGGCGCCATTCCTGCATTAGTCGTTGGGGCAGGCAGTATTGGCAGGATGATTGATGAGAGAATACGCAATCACCCCGGGTTGGGTTATAGGGTGCTCGGCTTTTTAAGGGAGGATGAAGATACCCCCCGGGCAGGGCTGAATGTTCTTGGGGAGTGTTCCGATATAGGCAGGGTTCTGGTTGAGCGCAGACCCGAGATGGTCTTTATTGCAGTCTCTTCCGGGACACAGGAGAGGATTATGGGTCTGGTTAATGAGTGCCGAAGGGTGGGTGTGGATTTCAGGGTTGTCTCGCCGCTCTTTGAGCTTATTACCTCTCCGGTTAAGGTGGAGGAAATAGACGGGATTCCTGTGTTCGGGCTGAGAGAGGAGTCTCTTCATGGCTGGGGTAAGTTTGTAAAGAGGTCAGCTGACTTAGTGGTTTCATTTTTGGGGCTGTTTTTAATGTGCCCCCTTATGCTGCTGCTGGCCGTTATTATAAAACTGACCTCTCGTGGGCCCGTTTTCTTTCGCCAGGAGCGTACGGGCTGCGGCGGGAAGAGTTTTAATATTTGCAAGTTCCGCTCGATGTCCGTTGGGGCGGAATCCGAAAGCGGCCCCGTATGGACAAGGAATGATGACCCCAGGTGCACGAGGGTTGGTGCGTGGCTTAGAAGATTTAGCCTGGATGAGCTTCCACAACTGTGGTGTGTTCTCAAAGGTGATATGAGCCTTATCGGCCCCCGGCCGGAGAGGCCTGTCTTTGTTGAGGAGTTTAGCAGGAAAATCCCCCGCTATGCTGAGAGGCATAAGGTAAGGCCCGGCCTTACCGGCTGGGCGCAGGTGAACGGGCTGAGGGGAAATACAGCCATCGAGGAGAGAACAAGATTGGACCTTTACTACATTGATAATTGGTCGCTTCTTTCCGATATAAGAATTCTCATAAGGACCATATTTGAGTTTGTCTTTCACAAGGAGGCATATTGAAGAACTTTCTGGTTTTTGACCTGGAGACCCAGAAGAGCGCAGAGGAGGTCGGGGGCTGGGGAAATAAGCATCTGATGAAGGTCTCTGTAGCAGTGATTTATGACAGCGGAAGCTCATCCTTCGAGGTTTTCCCTGAGAACAAAATAGATGAGCTTGTGGAGAGACTTCTTCTTGCGGATTTGGTAGTCGGCTTTAATATCAAGAGTTTTGATTGGAAGGTGCTGGGCGGCTACCGGGATATTGATTTTGCGAGGGTTAATGATTTTGATATCCTTGAGGATATACAGAGGATACTTGGTCATCGTCTTAGTTTAGAGCATCTGGCGCGCGCAACTTTGAATGCCGGCAAAAGCGGCGATGGTTTGCTTGCCCTGAACTGGTTCAGGCAGGGCAAGCTCGATAAAGTAATCGAGTATTGCAAGGATGATGTCGATATCACGCGGCGCCTGTATGAATACGGCAGAGATAGGGGATATGTCCTCTTTAAAAAAAGGGATGGAAATCTTTCAAAGGTGCCGGTCAGTTGGCCGCAATGAAATAAAAAAAATGCCAAAGGGACTTGCTGAAAAGATTATAAATAGCCATCTTCCGGGCGGAGGGGAAAAGCCGGGGGAGGAGGTAACTATAAAGATAGACCAGACCCTTACCCAGGATGCCACAGGGACGATGGTCTATCTTGAGCTTGAGGCAATGGGAATAGCTAAGATAAAAAACGAGCTGGCGCTCAGCTACATTGACCACAATACAATGCAGACAGGGTTTGAGAATGCCGATGACCACAGGTATCTTCGGACTGCTGCTGCTAAATTCGGCGCCTATTATTCCGGTGCCGGAAATGGCATCTGCCATCAGGTCCATCTTGAGAGATTTGTTGCCCCGGGAAAGACACTTCTGGGGGCGGATTCCCATACGTCTACAGCCGGAGGGGCAGGGATGTTTGCCATAGGGGCGGGCGGGCTTGACGTGGCGGTGGCTATGGCAAGGGCGCAGTATAGTTTCCGCTACCCGCGCATTGTCCGGGTTAATTTAGAAGGTCAGTTAAAACCGTGGGTTTCGGCAAAGGATATTATTTTGACAATCCTGAAGATGCTCACCACTAAGGGTAATGTTGACACTGTACTGGAATATGGCGGGAGCGGACTGAGCGGCCTGAGTGTGCCGGAGAGGGCAGTGATAACCAATATGGGTGCGGAGCTCGGGGTGACTACCTCGCTCTTTCCGAGCGACAAGGTGACTGCTCAATTTCTGAGGGCGCAGGGAAGGGAAGATGCCTGGGAGGAGCTTACGGCTGATAGGGATGCCCGGGATTCCCGGCAGATGGATATAGATTTAGACAGAATTGTTCCTATGATTGCCTGTCCCCATAGCCCCGACAATGTTGTTTCGGTGGATGCGTTGGCGGGAAAAAAAGTAGACCAGGTGATAATTGGCAGCTGTACAAATTCTTCCTATCGTGACCTTAAGATTTCTGCCGGCATTCTCAAAGGAAAGAAGATACATCCTGGCCTCAGCCTGGTAATTGCCCCCGGCTCCCGGCAGGTCTTGAGGATGATTGCCGATGACGGCACACTTTCTGCCTTTATCGATGCAGGTGCAAGGATTACCGAGTGTGTCTGCGGCTTTTGTATTGGCCTTGGGCAGGCTCCCCGCACCGGGGCAGTGAGTGTGAGGACAAGTAATCGCAATTTCAAGGGAAGATGCGGCACACCCACAGCCTTTGTGTATCTTTCAAGCCCTGAGACGGCTGCAATCTGTGCACTCAAGGGGGTGTTCACAGACCCGAGGACCCTTGGGGAGACTCAGTTTCCCCACCTTGTTTCCCCCGAGCATTTTCCTGTGGACGATAGTATGATTATTCCGCCGCCCCCTGATGGAGGCGCAGTAGAGATTTACCGCGGGCCAAATATCGGCAGCCCTCCTAAGAGTGAGCCGCCAGGTGAGAGCATTTCAGGGGTAGTGGCTATTAAGGTGGAGGATAAAATTACCACTGACCACATTATGCCTGCCGGCTCAAAACTAAAATATCGCTCAAATGTCCCTAAATATGCCGAGAGTGTCTTTGAGGGGATAGACCCGTCTTTTAGCAGGCGATGTCAGGAGAATAAGGCAAAGGGTCTTGACAATATCATTGTGGCGGGCTTAAGCTATGGGCAGGGC
>CBDUUU010000083.1:0-4532 GCA_965370485.1 uncultured bacterium | reverse complement strand
TTATCTGAATGGATTTTAGGGGGTTGTCAATTATAAATTTTACCCCAACTGCCGCGGCTAAGTGATAGACCTCATCCACCCTGTCTACGAGTTTTCGGGTGAGTGCCCTATTAAGAATATCGCCTTTGGTAAAGGTGAATTTCTTACGCTTGATGAGATGGGCTATGTTCGAAATGTTTCCCGTGGAGAGATTATCGAGCACATAGACTGTTCTGCCCTTTTTTAACAGCTCCTCTGCGAGGTGAGAGCCGATAAAACCCGCCCCTCCTGTGATTAATGCCTTCATCCTGCTAACCCCTCGTAAACCCCGCAGATTCTCTCCACCATATACTCAGCGCGAAATATGGGCTCAACCAGCTTGCGCCCTGCCCTGCCGAAAGACAGGCGCATCCGGGGGTTTTTCGCAAGCTCAATAATTTTCTTTTGAAGCTGCGCCATATCCCCCGGGGATACCAGAAATCCTGTCTGCCCGTCTAAAACTACCTCCCCTGCCCCGTCAAGGTTAAAGCTGACTACCGGCTTGCCCGCCGCCATCGCCTGCGGCAGAACCCTCGCCAGCCCCTCCCGCAGGGATGTATGCACAACTACGTCCATTACGGAGATGAAGCGCGCAATTTCCTCTCTTTTCACAAGCCCTGCGAAGATGACCCTGTCCCGAACGTCTAATTCCTTCGAGAGCTTCATCAGGGGCTCTTTTAAGATGCCGTCCCCAACAAGCAGGAGTTTCACATCCGGCACGGCCTTTATGATATCAGGAAGCGCTCTGATTAGAAACCCCTGTCCCTTCAGCGGAAAGAGTCTTGCGATCTTTCCGATTACCATATTGTCGCCTATTCCGAGAGAAGAGACAAGCCCCTTATCTTTTTCCTTAACACCAAGAAATGGGTCAAGTTCCATACCGCTGTAGATTGTTGTGAATTTGTTTCTTCCGGCAATCCGGCAGCGGCAGGCCGCCTCCCTCATTGCATCACAGACCGTGATAATCTTGTGTGTGGGCAGTGATGCAATCTTCTCAAGACTGATGTACAAAAGGTTAAGGAGCCAGCTCTGGTATGGATGAAAGGGCAGCCCGTGAATTGTGTGGACAATCACCCTTGTGCAGGCTGCCCGTGCCGCCAGACGCCCGAGAATGCCGGCCTTTGAGCTGTGGGTATGCACGATTGTCCAGCCCCCATTTTTTATCAGGCGGTATAGTTTAACAAACGCCTTTGCGTCTCTTAGCGGGTGAATCTCCCTGCGCATCTCGGGGATTAACGCCAGTCTTACCCCCCTTTCTCTTGCCTCCTCTATAAGGCTTCCCTCAGGCCCCAGCGGAGGACCTGTTGCAAGGGTTACATCATAGCCTTTTCTCATCAGCCCGTATACCGTTGCAAGCGTATTCTCCTGTGCCCCGCCTAAAATCAACCTTGTAATGACGTGGAGAACCTTCAAGGCGCCTTTTCCTTTGTCATCACATAAATCTTGTGCATAGCCCTTTCTGCAACAGTGGAGGTAAGGCCGGAGTCCCACAGCGCCTTGCAGTGCGTCTTCACCCTCTGAATGTCATCCTTTTTGAAATAAAGAGAGATAAGCACCTCCCGGATAGACTGACATTTGTAGTGACTGGCCACCCCCAGCTTAAGAGCCTCTTCATACTCTGCAACCGCCTCCTCCAGCATTTCCAGCGCCTCAAATGAGCATCCAAGGTTAAACCGGTACTCCATATTTTTGGGGTTCATCATTGCCGCCTGCATAAGATGAGCGAGTGCCTTGTGATATTCCTTTCTTCGGAGAAATTGAACCCCTTTTTCGTAGAATTGGCGCATGTCTAATTTCTTCAGGGTTTCAATAGAAAATAGCCCTTTCTCAAAAATCTCCCGCACTCTCGGGTTATTTAGATGTGGAAAGCTGAAACTGCCGTCTTTCTCCCTTGTAATCTTTGGTATAAACAAGCCACCTGCAAGGGCCTCGACATAATCCCCGACCTCTGTGCCTGTAATCGGGGATTTCTCTATCCTTTGGTGGGTGGGGACGGCAGGCTGACCCGGGTCTACCCCTAATTCTAAATCGTAGGCATAGCGGGAGTCGGTGTTTGAGAGGGTCTTATATGCCTCGTTAACCTCGGCGAATTTGCGTCCTATATCCTCCCTGTCCGGATTTCTGTCAGGGTGATACTTTCGCGCAAGCCCTAAATAGGCCCTTTTTACCTCTTCGGTGGATGCATTTACATCAATGCCAAGTATCTTGTAGTAATCTTGCCGCTCCAAATTCTCTCTGTCTGCAACCATTCACTACTTAATAAACCTGATTGCCACGGGGTAGCGATACTTTTCATTCTTGTTTGTGCGGGCGGCCGCTACAATTCCAAAGACTATATCAGCTACATATACAGCCGGGAGCAGCACGAAGCCTACTATCACGAACATCGAGAGACCGGAGACAAGCACTGCAATCGCAACGGTGATTTGGAAATTTAGCGCCTCGCGCGCCTGGTCTCTTGCGAGGGAATCCTTCTCGGTTTTAATCAGGTAGATTATCAAGGGTGCGACAAAACCCGTGAGGATTCCTAAGATATGGGCAAGTACTGCAAGTGTCTTCTCCTCGTTTTCGCTTCCTACTTTCTGTTCTTTCACGTCTTTCTCTTCTTCCTGTTTCTTTTCCTCTGCCATTTTGCTCACCTCCTTTTTCACTTTACGAGTTACTACGCGCATCCGTAAACACCCACCAAGCCACGTCATCTGTGGTAGCCGCAGGCTTCAGCCTGCGCACCTTGAAGGGTGCGGCTGCCTCTCGGTACGGTGTTCACTGAGCGTTTACGTGCATTCTACCACCACCCGTTATCAATGACAAGTATTAAATTTTCGTAACCCCCACCTATGTCCTCCCCCCTTGAGGGGGAGGATTGAGGAGGGGGGGTTGGTGCGTGAACGCTTACAATTTTCGTAACCGTCCATTGTATCTCGCTTTTTCCCACAACCGCGAACAGAAAACTGGGAACTGCAAAATGCCCATTCCTCCCTTTCTTTAAGTTTGAATATGTGGTAAGATAAACAAATACGGCGGGGTGTAGCGCAGTCTGGTTTAGCGCGCACGGTTCGGGGCCGTGAGGTCGGCGGTTCGAATCCGCCCATCCCGACCAAAAAATTTTTATTCTATGATGTTCTTGACACAGGGGATTATAAGATGTAGAATTAGGGGCAGTGGGCAGAGGTATTAACAAATCAGGAGAGGCATTATGAAGGAGATATTTCTGACATCCGTTTTGGTGTTGGTATTTTGCGTTGCGCAGAGGGTGGAGCCTGCGTCTGTCGGGCTCACCGGGACACAGCCTGAGCAGGGCAGGTATCTCATTGGCATCGAATATAATACTATGAAGACCAGGGGAGTTTGCGACCCGGCTGATACAGCCGTTGACCCTGTCCAGATTGATGCCAGCGGTAATCAGTATATTGGCAAATTCACATACGGGGTTACAAACAGGCTGGCAGTTTTCGTTAAAGGTGGAACGGCTGACTTAAAGCTGTGGAATTCCGAGACCTCTGTGGCATATGAGCATTCCAGCGGGACGGCAGGAGGCGTTGGGGTTCGCGGGGTTTTCTATGAGGACCTCTCCCTCGGGCTCAGTCTGGGTGCCTCAGCGCAGTATTTTACATTCTCGCCAAAGGATGATGCCTATTATAATCGTTCGGCAAAGTGGAATGAGTGGGATGGCGCCCTTTGCCTTTCAATTTTGAATGAATATGTGGATACGGCTTCTCTCATACAGCCCTTTACACTCACTGCCGCAGGGTTTCATGTGGGGGCGAGGTATTCGGATGTCAGGATTGATTGGACAACAGCAGCAAGTGAGGGTAAACTCGACGCAAAGGAGAATACAGGCTTCTTTACAGGGTTTGACTTGTTTTTCGATAACCGTTATGTCTTTAGTATCGAGGCGCGGCTAAATGATGAGAAGGCTTACACCTGGGCATTCAGTTTTAAACTGTAATTGCCCGATTCATCGAACTTGTTTCAGCCCCCCTCCTCAATCCTCCCCCTCGAGGGGGGAGGAAATAGGTGGGGGTCATTAAGATACTGAAACATGCTGAACTTGTTTTAGGGTCTAACTCGGTTTTAAGCAATGTAGTTGCCTGATTTATCAGGCGGGCTTCGTTGCCCGTCTTCGGGCGGCTACAAGATATATGCCCAATGAATTGGGCAACTACAATAAATTACGAAAATGTAGTTGCCTCATTTATGAGGCGAATTGGTAGCTGCACCCTTCAGGGTGCGCAGGCTAAAGCCTGCGGCTACCACAGATGACGTGGTTTACCGAATATTTACGATTTATGGGGGAATAAAGATGCTAAAAGGTAAATATCTTCCGGTTCTTGTTGCAATAGGAATCTTATTTAGCGCAGGCGCGCAGGCGGCTGAATTTGATTCCTCTGTGGGCGTGTGTGATGGTACCGGCAGCAGATACCCTTCAGTAAAAACAGACGGAAGCAATGTCTATGCGGCATATCAGTTATATACAACCGATGGACCTATTTACTTCAAGAGGTCAACCAACC
>CBDUUU010000082.1:0-4569 GCA_965370485.1 uncultured bacterium | reverse complement strand
ACTCAGCCACAGGGGTCTCCATTACAAGAGACCCCGCCACCGGTGAAAACACCTTCTACGGAGAATATCTGATAAACGCACAGGGCGAGGATGTCGTAGCCGGAATTCGCACACCACTGCCTCTCTCGTCCCTGAAGAGCGAAATGCCGCAAATCTATGAAAACCTCTCACAGATAAGACAAAGGCTCGAGAAAAATTACAGGGATATGCAGGACATCGAGTTCACCATCCAGAGGGGAAAGCTCTGGATGCTTCAGACGCGGACAGGCAAGCGAACCAGCCCTGCCTCTATCCGCATTGCAGTAGAACTGGTGGGAGAGGGGCTCATTTCAAAGGAAGAGGCAGTGAGCCGCATTGAGCCAGAACAGCTTGACCAGCTGCTGCATCCGATGTTTGACCCGAAGGCCGAGAAAAAAATAATTGCCAAAGGGTTGAATGCCTCCCCCGGCGCCTCGACAGGAATGGCCATCTTTGATTCGGAAGAGGCCGCTTCGGCGGCAAAGGAAGGAAAGAAGGTAATCTTAGTAAGATTGGAAACCTCCCCGGAGGACATCAATGGTATGGCGGCATCTCAGGGAATCCTCACCGCAAGGGGCGGGATGACCTCTCATGCGGCTGTTGTAGCACGGGGGATGGGTAAATGTTGTGTTGCAGGCTGCTCCGCCATCAATGTAAATTACCCGTCACAGAGCTTCTCAGCTGGGGATATTACTGTTAAGAAGGGAGATTACATATCGCTCGATGGCAGCACCGGAGAGGTTATGCTGGACGAGGTGGCAACCATAAGCTCTGAGATAACACAGGTCCTCTCGGGAGTGATGGAGGCCGAAGAATCAAAGATATATGGCTATTACTCTAAAATAATGGGCTGGGTAGATGGGATTAAGAAACTCGGTGTCAGGGCGAATGCCGACACCCCCTCCGATGCCGGGATTGCGCGCAGCTTTGGAGCAGAGGGAATAGGCCTTACAAGAACAGAACATATGTTTTTTGGTGAAACCCGGCTTCCGATTGTCCGGAAAATGATTCTGGCAGGGACAAAGAAAGAAAGGGAAAGCGCGGCACAAGAACTTCTCCCGATGCAAAGAGCAGACTTCAAGGGAATTCTTCAGGCTATGGACGGTCTGCCTGTGATAATCAGGCTTCTTGACCCGCCGCTGCACGAATTTTTACCCAAACACGAAGAGGTGAGCCTGGAGCTGGCAAGGCTAAAGACGGAAGGGACAGACAGGGAGACCATCACCGAAAAACAAAACCTGTTAAAGAACATTGAATCTCTCGCAGAGATGAATCCAATGCTTGGCCACCGTGGATGCCGCCTCGGCATCACATTCCCGGAAGTTTATCGAATGCAGGCAAGGGCAATCTTTGAGGCAGGAAGCGCGTTGATAAAGGAAGGGTTTCACCCTAAACCGGAGGTAATGATTCCCCTTGTCGGGGATGTAAACGAGCTTGTCATTACAAAGAAAGATGTAGTTGAGATAGCCAATGAGGTTTTCAAAGAAACAGGGATTGAGCTAAAATGCATTGTCGGGACAATGATTGAGCTTCCACGGGCGGCAATAACGGCCGATGAGATAGCCCGGGAGGCGGAGTTTTTCTCATACGGCACAAACGACCTGACCCAGACAACATTTGGATTCAGCAGGGATGATGTCGAGGGGAAATTCCTTGCCTTCTATGTAGAAAACCGCATCCTTAAAAACAACCCATTTGAGGTTCTTGACCAGAAGGGCGTAGGAGAGCTTATAAGAATAGGGATCGAAAAGGGCAGAAGTGCGCGGGCAGACCTAGAGATAGGGATATGCGGGGAGCATGGAGGGGAACCGGGCTCTGTGGAGTTCTGTCATCGGGTGGGGATGGATTATGTAAGCTGTTCCCCATTCAGGGTGCCCATTGCCCGTCTTGCCGCCGCACAGGCGGTGTTAAAAGAATGAAATGATACGAAATCCGGTAGTGGCAGGGCAGTTTTACCCGGGCTCTTCTTCCGGATTGAGAAAAGAGCTTAAAAAGCTGCTAAATCCTGAGAAAGAGAAGGAAAAGGCGGTTGGTCTCCTCCTCCCGCATGCAGGCTACATCTACTCCGGCAAGACAGCCGCCCTGCTCTATGAGCGCGTATCCATCCCCCAAACCGCCGTAATCCTTGGCCCGAACCACACAGGTATAGGAGAGCAATTTTCCATTATGAGGCAGGGCCGCTGGAAAACCCCTATCGGGGAAAGTGCAATTGACACAGCCCTTGCAGATGAAATTTTAGGGCGCTCCGAGCTCCTGCAGGTTGACGAGGCATCACATAGATACGAGCACTCGATAGAGATCCAGCTCCCATTCCTGCAGTTTCTAAGAAAGGATGTGCAGGTTGTCCCCATTATACTCTCAGGGGCAGAGTTAGAGGACTGCCGCAGTATAGGGAATGCCATTGCCGGGGCCATCAAGGAAAGTAAGGCAGATGCAATAATCATTGCAAGCTCTGATATGACACACTTCGAACCGGCAAAATCTGCAAAGGAGAAGGACAAGATTGCGCTATCTGCAGTTACCGAGCTCGATGAGAAAAAATTATTCGATGTGGTGCTAAGACTGAATATCTCGATGTGCGGCTATATCCCGGTTGCTGCAATGCTCGCCGCCTCCAAGAAATTGGGGGCGGATAAGGCGGAACTCATAGACTACACGCACAGCGGAGAGGTAACCGGCGAGGCCAACAGCGTGGTCGGCTACGGCGCAGTTTTAGTATCTAATACCTCTAAAAACACCCTTACCACATCAGGGTCGAAGTGAGTCCCTGCGCATTTTTCTAATTCAGCCCTTGCCTCGGCAATGCTCATAGCCTTTCTATAAGGCCTGTCCGAGGTCATGGCATCATATGCATCGGCTACGCTGATAATCCTTGCGCCGATAGGAATCTCACTGCCCTTCAGTCCGTGAGGATAGCCCTTTCCGTCAAAATGTTCATGATGCAGCTCTGTTATCTCAATTACCCCATCTAAAAAAATCAAAGGCTTTAATATCTCTGCCCCCCTCAGGGTATGCTGTTTTATCTCTTTCCAGTCCTCTTCCGTTAGTTTCTCCACCTTGTTAAGAATGTGGTCGTGGATAGAAAGCTTGCCGAGGTCATGGAGCTGAGAGGCCTGTCTTATATCTCCTATCTCTTTCTCAGACAGACCCATCCGGCGGGCTGCCGCCACGGCATACTCGGTTACACGTTCAGAGTGATGTTTTGTATAGTGGTCCTTTGCATCAATCGCCATCACCAGCGACCTGACACTGCTTATATAAGTATCATTTACCTCTTGATACAGCCTGGCATTATCAATCGCCGATGATATGTGGGAGGCTATCCCGGTAAGTAATTGCAGGTCTTCCCGGGTAAAGACCTGCCTCGCCTTTTTATTGTTGACATTAATGACACCGACAATCCTGTCCTTACACTTTAATGGAACGCTGAGAAGAGATTTGGTATAATATTTTTCAGCGCTTCTTCTGGCGAATCTTGGGTCCCTCTCGATATCCTCAATCAACAGCGGCTCTTCATGCTGGGCTACCCATCCCGAGATTCTCTCTCCTATTTTGACCTTTGTAGTTTCTATCACCTCCTTCTTTATGCCATAAGAGGCCCTGATTGTAAGCAGTTTGCTCTCAGGCTCAAGAAGCATAATAGAACCAACCTCGCAGTCCATGGCATGGACTATCTTCTCCATAGTGGTCTTTAGAATCTGAGTGAGGTCAAGTGTAGAGGTTGCGGCAAGACCTATATCGGTGGTCGTTGACAGGTCATCTACCCTTCTGGACAGGGCCTGCTTTGCCCGTAAGGCGCGGGAGCTTAAGAGACCTGTGATTAAACCGATAAGGATGAAGCTGGCTATTCCCGGGAAAAGCTCCCTCGGATTATAAGGAACGCCGCTGGCAGAGACAAAGGTAGAGTATGCAAGGCCCACAAAAGAGGAAACAATAAAGCCCCCGGAGATACCATAAAAGAATGCGGCAAAGACGATCGGGATGTAATAGAGATAAGAATAGATAATCTCAACCCTGCCAATGCTGTTAAGATAGTGGAACCAGCTTGTGCAGAAAATCAGGATGAGTCCTGTAACAAGGATCCTGGTCAGGCTTGCCTTTGAGTCAGTTTTAGTATCCATCACAATCACCTCCTATAGCTTAGGCCTAACAATTTATCCATCGTAATTAACCCGGGGGGGCTTGAGACAAGCGGCTCCACAGAATTCACCAGCATAGCCTCCGTCGCCTCATCCCCTGCAATACCTCCGTCAATCTTCAGGTTTATATCAGGACTGCCCTTGATATAAATACTATCATAGGGTTTCTTTGCACCAACGGACATCCTCAGCTCGAGCCGGATAAGTGTCTTTCCTCCCCTTCTGGCGCTGGCAGTATGTCTGAGCCCGCTAACCTGTCCTCTGGATACCCTGAGGTATCTTGTCTTATAATTTCGCCCGGCTATCTCCGGCACAACAGTCTCTTTGATGCTATCAATCCCCCACCCTAACCCCTTTGCAATCATAGCGGCTGATTCAACCAAACCGGCATGGCCTAATTTCTTCTCCTTCA
>CBDUUU010000081.1:0-4608 GCA_965370485.1 uncultured bacterium | reverse complement strand
CCTTCTTGATACTCTCAGGGGTAATATTATGCCTTTGGTTATAACCCAACTGGAGTTTTCTTCTGCGCCCGGTCTCACTTATTGCCCGCCTCATCGAGCCTGTTATACTATCGGCATACATTATAACCTCTCCGTCAACATTGCGGGCAGCCCTTCCTGTCACCTGGATAAGGGAGGTCTGGGACCTCAAAAACCCCTCCCTGTCCGCATCGAGAATAGCCACCAGGGAAACCTCCGGCAGGTCCAGCCCCTCTCTCAGGAGATTAATCCCGACAAGGCAGTCAAACCTGCCAGCCCTCAAATCCCTCAATGTCTCAATCCTCTCAAGCGTATCAACCTCGCAGTGAAGGTAGCGTGTCCGTATCCCAGCCTCGTGAAGATACTCAGCCAGGTCCTCTGCCATTCGCTTCGTAAGGGTTGTGACGAGGGTTCTCTGACTCTTGCGGCTGCGTTTCCTTATCTGCTCTATCAGGTCATCTACCTGACTCCCTACCGGCTTCACCCTGATTTTCGGGTCAATCAAACCAGTTGGGCGGATAATCTGCTCAACTACATCCACGCTTTTATCAAGCTCATACGGGCCGGGGGTCGCAGAGACATAAATTACCTTATTAACCCTTTCTTCAAACTCCTTAAAATCAAGAGGGCGGTTGTCAAGCGCAGACGGGAGTCTGAAGCCGTGCTCCACAAGCGTTTCCTTCCGCGAGCGGTCTCCCTTATACATTCCTCTTATCTGCGGAATACTCACATGTGACTCATCAACAATGAGCAGGAAGTCCTTCGGAAAGTAGTCAATCAGCGTGGAGGGCGGCTCGCCGGGCTCACGCCCGTCTAAGTGGCGGGAATAATTCTCTATCCCGTGGCAGTAGCCGACCTCAAGCAGCATCTCGATATCATAGCGGGTCCTCGTCTGAAGCCTCTGCGCCTCAAGGAGCTTACCCTGCGCCTTGAGCTGTTTTAACCTTTCCCTCAGCTCTTCTCTTATCGAGCCGATTGCACCCCTTATTTTTTCAGAAGAGGTAACGAAGTGCTTGGCAGGATATACCGACAGGCTCTGCCTCTGGCTAAGCACCCTGCCGGTGAGCGGGTCTATCTCGGCTATCCTTTCTACAAGGTCGCCAAACTGTTCTATCCGAAAGGCAGTCTCGGAATATGCAGGGGATACCTCAATACAATCACCCCGCACACGAAACTTTCCCCGGGCAGGCTCTACGTCATTTCTCTCATATTGAATACTGACAAGTTTATCCAGTATCTGCCTGCGTTCGATTGTCTGCCCCTTCCTGAGCGTAAGAAAGAGCTCTTTGTGCTCCTGCGGAGAGCCGAGCCCGTATATAGCAGAAACACTTGCCACAATGATACAATCCTCCCGTGAAAGCAGACTGCTTGTTGCCGCAAGGCGAAGCCTGTCCAGCTCATCATTTATCGAGGCATCCTTCTCGATATAGATATCTCTCTGGGGAATATATGCCTCCGGCTGATAATAATCATAATAGCTGACAAAATACTCCACGGCATTACCCGGGAAAAACCTCTTGAACTCAACATAGAGCTGCGCCGCAAGGGTCTTATTATGGGAGATGACAAGTGCCGGGCGGTTGAAGCCGGCTAGCACATTTGCCATTGTAAAGGTCTTGCCGGAACCGGTTACCCCAAGGAGCGTCTGATGACTTTTGCCGGAGGCAAGCCCCTTGTTGAGTTTTACAATCGCCCGTGGCTGGTCGCCGCAGGGTTCAAACGCACTTACAAGCTTAAACTTAGCCATCTCTCAGTTCGATTCCTGCCTGTGTGAATTCTCTATCAAAGGCAAAGGCTCTGTTGATATTGATCTCCTTCATTATTGAGAAGGAGGTAACATCTGTAAAACTGAATTGTTTATCCTTATACTTTTGGTAAAGCTCCCATGCACTCTGGAAGTAATCTGGAGAAACATGCACTATTTTAATGATTTTACTTGCCAGGAGAGCTTTGCCGGCAAAGACGGATTGTTTATGGTTTCCTCTTGTAAGAATGGTCGTAATAGTTTCATCTATGACATAGTCTGAGGTATAGATAGATACCTTCGATTGCTTAAGCTCTTCAAAAATGGCAATTGCCTGGCGGATTAATTCGGATACGGCAAGGCTTTCTCTCTCTGCTTCGATCTTGAGCTGGCGCATTTGAGTTTCCTCAATGTAGATTTGCGCTCGATGTAGATTGCGTCGAGTAGAGCTCATAGCCACCTCCTAATTTTTCTCAGAGTCCACCATAAACCCCCTCACAGGTAGGGTCGAGGACTGGCGCGTTGGCTTACGCCCGTCTCCAGTCCCCGCCTATTTATCCATCTGTAGGCAAGCTTTGAGCTCCGAATGCAGAATCTTCTTAGTTCCTGCATGTTTCCGCTTATACCATATCAGGACGAAAGCCATAAGATACACCCATGAAGTCAGCTTCGAAGATTGCCTCAAGGATTTTCTTGATTCCCATCTGTACTACCTTATCTTCTACAGAAGGGATTCCAAGGGCTCGTCTACCTCCGCCGCTATCAGGTATGTAAGCTCTTCTTGCTGGTTGAGGTTTATACCTCTTTGCCCTTAGTCTTACTACTAAACCCTTGAGGTTGTCTTCCAAAGCCGCCTCATACTCCTTGACGCTTACTCCATCTATCCCGGCAGCCTTATCCCTTTTCAGCTCCTGGAAACAGCCCTTTAGAAAATCCTCTGTGAGTAAATGTGCAAGTGATATAAACTTAGTCTTTAGTGGACTTCTTCGATAATATGGGGTAGTCCGGCTTGAGGCCGCATTCTTTTGGGGAATACATCGGCTCTCCCGAGTTCATAAGGGCTCCCTGTAGTATCTTGATGTCATCTCAGACCCCGTCGGGCTCTTACCGCCTTGCCTGTATCGGTTGCAAGAGTATTGTCTGCTGCTTATGAACGGCATCGACCTCCGACACGATGAAAGATTTCGGGGCTCAATCTGTTCGCTTTCGCTACACCTCGATACTTCCCGCCTCTCAGCTTCATTTAGTTCGTTACCTCCCTAAATGTGAGATTTGGTGCTGGACGGGTGGCTAACCTTTATCCAGACCAGACTTTCACTGGTAAGAACTCTTACGCTTCTCGGCGCACTCATCTTTTTATCCTCCGGTGTTATGGTGCCTGCCAAATAACCTTCACCTTCGCCTGATGAGAGGAATATTCAGCATCAGTATATCTTAAAATATTGACCCCTGTTTTTAAAAGGGGCAGTTTTAGCCTGCTGGTATCGAGCAGTGCTTTGAGATGTAGGTTATAAATATTTATTGACCCTACACCGTTGGAGGTAAACATCACATATACTGAGTTGTTGTTTATATCTTTAAATACAAAGGGAGCACTGGTCCTTATTAAACTATCCCTCCCGTTCTCCAGGCTTCCTATGTGTCTGGCTAATAACTCGTTACAGGAAGCATCCTTGTATATTTCTATATGTACCTCAGGCTCTATCCCTTTAACCTTATCATAATTGGTGGTAATGAATCTCACCTGCAGCTCTTTAATCCTTATAGCTTCAGGGAATCAGAGGTCTGGACAAACCGCCACATTTTTTAAAAACCCTCAAAAATCTTTTGTGGGTCATGCCACCTCATAATGTATTGGTAAGCGGAATTTATCCAGTGTAGCCGGCTTCATTTCGTTTAAATCTTCGCAGAGATGTCTGGCGGCATAGTCAATCTCGGGATTTTTAAATCCTCCCAGTCGAACCGTTAATTCCCCATACCTCAACTTAACATATGCCCCTCTTTTTATTATCATAGCTAAGGCCGGATAAATCTCTTTCTGGACATCGTAGTGATTTAGCAGGAGTTTGCACATCTGCTTCTCCATGTTGTACGTGAATATCTTGATGCAGTCAAGGAGAAATTGGAGGGAATGACTGTCACTTAAGACAATAAAACCTTTTGAATCTTGAGCCCTATATTCTCGACATCTGATTGCCATTCTACTTTGACCTCCTAATTATTTTCAAAGGTTTCCTCGCCTTTTTCTCTAATATCCCTGGCAAAAAAGTCTCAATATCTGGGTCGTTATCATTGATTTTTTCTTTTTTTTCTTTTATCTTCATCTCTAAAAGTTGTTTGTCTAATTGCATTCGCTTGTTTTGAAAAAGGTGAAATATAACCGCAGGACCGTTAACTCCGTCATAACGCTCTCCACTCAAATTCAATAGTTTATTCATACACTCTTCCTGTTTCAGAGCATTAACAATGTGCTTTCGTACTGCTGCACGGTTTTTTTGGTCAAACGCGATAGAGGAAAGAGCTCGCTCATGAAAAGCATTCAGCCATAACTCAACAAAATTAATGTATGACGATACAGCATTAAACCGCTTTGTCATAGCACCGTCTGTTTTCATACGAGCCGCAGACAGTAAATCTCTCTGTTTTGTGATAACCTTCTTCAATTTATCCCAGTTTTCTTCAGATAAAATAGTTCTCAGCTCCTTCCATTCCTGCCATAAGGGCCAATCCACCGGAGTTTGTATATTAGGAATTTCTTTTTCCAACGACTTGAGCAATGCGTACATTTCCTGTGCTGCATCACCATAATATCTTTTGCAATAGTCAATGAGAATAGCATCTATATC
>CBDUUU010000080.1:0-4651 GCA_965370485.1 uncultured bacterium | reverse complement strand
GTTGGTGGGTTTCTGACGTCAAAATTGTCTATATTGACCTCGGCAAAGCCAACTAATTTGTCGATTGAGCTGTATCCCCCTCCAAACAGGACGTTGGTTGTCTTGCCCTCTTCCACAGTAAGGACAATGCTCTTTTTCTCCCTCTCAACCCCTGTAATCTCCCAGCCTACCTTCTCAAAATAGGGGGTTCGGACACCAAGATTGCCGAGCTTCTGCCGGCTTCTTCTGAGTTTTGCCAGGTCAAAACGCTCTCCCGGGAAGATTGTGAGCTCGCGCCTCAGAACCTTATCCTTTGTCTTGATGTTGCCGGCAAACTCTATTCTATCTATGTGAACAGGTGTGCCTTTTTCTATAGAGTAGCTGATGCCAATCTCAAACCTTTCTTCGTTCACCTGTGTAGTTGGTCTCGCCCTGACGTAGATATAGCCCCGGTTATAGTAATATTCGTGTATTTTTGCCAGGTCCTTCTCCAACTTCTCGGGGCTGAAGAAATCGCCGCACTTTAACTCCAATTTTTCTACGAGCTCTTCCGGCTTTTTTAATCCGACCTCTGCGACCTTATAGCGGGCCCCTTCCCGGAGGACAATTCGCAGATGCAGTTTCGCACCGGTTTTGTCGACGAGTTTCTCTGTCTGCGGTATGACTACATTGATAAATCCCCTGTTTCTATAAAAGGCAAGAACCCTCTCTATATCTTCCTTGAGCGTCTCCTCGATGAAGACCGGCCTGCGCAGCAGCCTGCGGCGGGATAGTTTTATCTGTTTTAGTATTTCTTTATCTGTAAAGGAGTGGTTTCCTGCCAGCTCAATCCGCGCCACACGCGGGGCGGGCCCCTCTTTAATAAGGATGGCGACAGATGCCTGCCCATTACTTTCATCTATCTTTGAGGAGATTTGTGCCCTGTAAAAGCCATTCTTTCTGTATAGAGAAAGAATCTCCTTCTTTCCTTCCGTCAGTTTTCTTTCGCTGAACACCTCTCCTGTCTTGAGAGAGAGTTTGTCTTTGAGATGCCTGTCTTTGAGGGCAAAATTGCCCTCATATTTTATTTCTTTGATTACGGGCTGTTCCTTAACTACGAAGGTGAGCGAGATACCTCCCTCTGCCGCTCCCTTTTCTACCTTGATGTCCGAAAAATCTCCCTGCCGGTATAGCCTTTTGACATCCTCTCTCAGGGTGTCTTTTGAAAAGTGAGCGCCGGTCTTTGTCTGAATGTGGCTGAGGATAGCTCTGGTAGAGAGGCGCCTGTTGCCTTTTATCCCTATTGAGACCACCATTTCCTGCAGTCCCTCCTGAGACTGAGGCATTGCCACTTCTTCTTCAGCCGGGTGGGTCTGCGCCGGGGATGCAAGCAGGCAGGCGAACAGAAAAAGAAACAGCCACAATGACAAGCGAGGGACTTTGTTCGCAATGACATGGTTTCCACTAAACATTTACATTCTTGTCAGGGACTTTTACCTTTTGATTGTAGCGCCTCAGTCTTACAAATAACTATGTAGTTGCCTCATTTATGAGGCAGAGCCGCCTGTTTCTGTACCCGGTAATATCTTCCCTGCCAACCCCTAAGGGTTTACCTATTGGTCTTTGTCTTTTTTGGCGCCTCCTCTTTGAAGACAAGGGAGTTACCGGAGACCACTACGTTGACAGTTGTGCCCTTTTTAACTTTCTTTCCGAGAATTTCCTCTGCAAGCTGGTCTTCGATAAATCTCTGGATGGCCCTGCGAAGCGGCCTTGCCCCATAGGTTTCATCATAGCCTTTATTGACAAGAAACTTCCTGGCGTCATCTTCGATGGTGAGTTTTATGTTCTGCTGGGCAAGTCTCTTGCGTGTGTCGGCAAGCATCAGCTCGACTATTTTTCCTAATTCATTCTTGGTGAGTTTTCTAAAAACAATTACATCATCGAGTCGGTTGAGAAATTCGGGGCGGAATTTCTCTTTGAGCTGACCTGATAACTTTTCCTTCATTGCCTCGTAGCTGTCCTCTTCGCCGCCTGCCCCAAAGCCCAGAACGCCTTTTTTTATCTCTGAGGTTCCTAAGTTCGAGGTCATAATCAAACAGGTGTTTTTGAAATCCACCACCCTGTTTAAGCTGTCTGTAAGCCGCCCGTCCTCTAAGACCTGCAGGAGTATGTTGAAGACGTCGGGGTGGGCCTTTTCTATTTCATCGAACAGTACCACGGAATAGGGCCTTCGGCGTATTTTCTCGGTTAACTGCCCTCCCTCTTCGTATCCGACATAGCCGGGAGGGGCCCCAATCAGGCGTGAGACTGCGAATTTTTCCATAAACTCGGACATATCAAGCCTGACCATGGCCTCTTCGTCGTCAAATAAAAACTCTGCGAGGGTGCGCGCAAGTTCGGTCTTTCCTACACCGGTGGGCCCCAGGAAGATGAAAGAGCCAACGGGCCGCTTTATATCCTTCAGCCCGGCGCGTGAGCGCCTTATTGCCTTTGTGAGGGCGCTGACGGCCTCATCCTGCCCGATAACGCGCCTGTGCAGCTCCTCTTCCATCCGGAGCAGTTTGTCGGATTCCTTTTCTTCAAGTTTTGTA
Source organism: uncultured bacterium (assembly GCA_965370485.1). Taxonomy (GTDB): domain Bacteria; phylum NPL-UPA2; class JAUVJM01; order CBDUUU01; family CBDUUU01; genus CBDUUU01. The sequence goes on along the minus strand of CBDUUU010000080.1, from coordinate 2,102 downwards.
ACGGGAACGCCTGTCCATTGGGAGATGACCCGGGCGACAGTCTCTTCGGTAACTTCGATCTTTGCCTCTTTGGAAGACTTCTCCTTTGTCTGGCGGAATTCTTCCTGCTGCTTCTTCAGTGTGTCGCGCAGCTTTGCCGCCCTTTCGAATTCCTGCCCTTCGATTGCGGCTTCTTTTTCCTTCTCCAGTTCGGCTATCTTCATCTCAATCTTTTTGAGGCCCGGGGAGCTTACGGTAGCCGACAGGCGTGCCTTTGCCCCTGCCTCGTCTATGACATCTATGGCCTTATCAGGGAGGAATTTCCCCGTTATGTACCTGTCCGAAAGCTCAGCCGCCGCCGCCAGGGACTTGTCGCTTATTCTTGCCGAGTGGTGTGTCTCGTATTTATCGCGAAGCCCTTTTAAGATTTCGACTGTCTCTTTGACTGTGGGCGGCTCAACCATTATTATCTGGAACCTGCGCTCGAGTGCGGCATCCCTCTCTATGTACTTGCGGTATTCATCGAGTGTGGTGGCACCGATGCATTGTATCTCTCCCCGGGACAGCGCCGGCTTCAATATATTAGAGGCATCGATAGCCCCCTCAGCGGCACCCGCCCCCACGAGCATGTGCAGTTCATCGATAAAGATAATCACATTTGCCGACATACGAATCTCGTTCAACACTGCCTTAATCCTTTCTTCGAACTGCCCGCGATACTTTGTGCCGGCAACCATCAGTGCCAGGTCCAGGATTATCAGGCGCTTTCCCCTTAAGATTTCCGGAATGTTGCCTGCAATAATCTTCTGCGCAAGCCCTTCTACGATTGCAGTCTTGCCAACGCCTGCCTCCCCGAGCAAAACGGGGTTATTTTTCCTCCTTCTTGCAAGGATTTCTATCACCCGCTCAATCTCATTTGCGCGCCCGACGACCGGGTCAAGCTTCTCTTCTTTTGCGAGCTGGGTCAGGTCCCTGCCGAAGGCATCCAGTGCCGGCGTTTTTACCTTTCTTGCCCCTGCCTTTCCTGCCCCTGCAGGGGAGGGAATTCCCCCGCTGAGTAGTTCCATCGTCCTTTCTCTAATCTTCTCAGGGGTAAGCCCCATGCCTGCGAGTATCCTTGCCGCTACACCCTCTTCTTCCCTGGCAAGTCCAAGCAGGATGTGTTCTGTTCCGATATAATTGTGCCCGAATGATGTTGCCTCATCTACCGAAAGGTCAAGCACCTTTTTTGCCCGCGGCGTAAAGGGAACCTCTCCCATCGTGAAGGTAGACGGGCCTGGCTGAACAAGTTTTTCCACCTCCAGCCTAAGCCTGCCGAGGTTAAGGTCGAAGCTTTTAAGGACCTCTGCGGCAACCCCGCCGCCGACCTTAACAAGCCCCAGCAGCAGATGTTCGGTTCCAATATAGTCATGATTTAATCTGTTTGCCTCTTCCCTCGAGAGGACGATTACCCTTCTTGCCCGCTCTGTGAACCTGCCAAACATATCCATAACTCTCTACCTCCTAGTGCTGCCTTAAACGTAGTTGCCCCATTTATGAGGCGCCCTTCTAATGCCCCAATGTAGTTGCCTCATTTATGAGGCGTCCTTAAGTTTCTCATTTTATCATTCCTGCCTCCTGCTTGCCTCCGACCCCTGTATTATACACATTTCCCGTTCTGTTGTAAATAATAGATAGTCGTTCGAATGTCACCCTGAACTTGTTTCAGCATCAGCATGACATATTTATGTTGGTTTTATGCAGGGTTTTATGCAAGGGTTTTATGCTGGGTTTATTGACATGTCACTTATTATATGTTACATTCTTTAAAGAGGAGGTGAGGAACATGCAAACACAGACAGGAGATATGGCATTAGAACATTTAAATTTAATGAAGAAGAAAGTGGAGTTTTTAATAGGTGCCAGGATTCATGACCGTAAGAAGATGCTTGAGGCCTCATGCAGTATTGATAAATTGCGGCGCAAGGTTTCAGGTTTAAACAGCGTAGAAATAATTCGCAAATTCCGGGGGCATATATAATGATACTGGATGCATCAGTAATACTCAAGTGGTTTAATGTCACCCTGAACTCGTTTCAGGGTCTGATCAAGTTAACGCAGGCTAAAGCCTGCGACTACCGGGT
>CBDUUU010000079.1:0-4670 GCA_965370485.1 uncultured bacterium | reverse complement strand
GTTGCGGCTACCTGCTTCTCCCAACCTGGTAGTCGCAGGCTTTAGCCTGCGTTAACTTAATACCTTCCGAATTTCCGGGCGGTGTTGTATAAGGCAAGAATATTTTCTATAGGTACGTCAGGCTGAATATTGTGCGCAGGGGCAAGAATAAAACCGCCCCGAGGTGCGAGCGCATCAATGCATTGTTTTACTTCCTCTTCAACCTCCTTTATCGTTCCGAAAGGCAGGACATGCTGCACGTCAACTGAGCCGTGAAAAGATAAGTCCTTGCCAAACTCTTTCTTTAACTTTTTTGGGTCCATGTCCTTTGCCTTAGTCTGGATTGGATTAAGAACATCCAGACCGATTTCAATGAGGTCCGGTATCAATGGTTTTATGCCTCCGCAGGAATGCAGCATTACCTTGAGGTTAAATCTATGTCCTAAGTCAATGAGTTTTTTCAGTGCCGGTTTGAAAAATTTGCGAAACATTTCCAAGCTTATCAGAGGGCCATCCTGTGCGCCAAAGTCATCTCCGAGCATAAAGATATCGATTTTATCCGCTGATTCTGCAAATGTCCGGCGGTTATGTTCGAGATGAAATTCAAGAAGTTTATCAATTAGGGCTTGAGCGAATTTTGGATTTAACGCAAGGTCCATAAGCAGTTTATCCATTCTCCGAAGGTACATAGCCAGCTTAAAGATGCTTGCCCGGGTAGTCAATCGGTCGCCGGTGCAAATTACCGCGTAATTTTCATACCCCTTGCATGACCTTTCCACGGACTGATAGTCAAAATCATCCGGACCTGGAAAGTTATATTTTTCTATCTCCCCGACAGTTGTTGCACCCTCCAGGGGTGATTTTTGGACTTCAAGGTAGCTGGTTTCGCCCAAAGAGACATACTTGCGCACAACACCCCAGATATCTATATATTCGCCGCTTTCTCCTTTCCTGTGCAGGCTTCCGTCTGCATGTTCCTCAAATTTTCCCCCTTTATAAATTGGTTTTACGTAACGGATATCCACATTTAGTTTCTCAAAAAGTTGATTACGGGTTTTGGTGTTGAAATGTCTGTGCAGTTTGTTGTCTGTCTCCGGGGTTGCCCAATAATCGACCGGAACCCTGTCCGGTTCCTGGTGGTTGATTGCCGTTAGGACTCTTTTCCGGGGGTTCATTTGCCACCTTCGGCGCCACGGCAGAAACGGTCCAGGAATTTCAAGCCGGGCTCTCCGCTCTTCTCAGGGTGGAATTGCGTGCCCCAGATATTATCTTTGTTTATCGCTGAGGCAAAGTTCCTGCCATATTCAGTTGTTGCCACAATTATCTTTTCATCCTCCGGCTCAACGTAGTAGGAGTGGACAAAATAAAAATATGATTCATCGGGAATGCCATCAAAGACTTTTGCCCCGTTAGAAAGTTTCTCTACCATATTCCAGCCGATGTGCGGTATTTTCATACCAGGGTTAAACTTCTTCACCCTGCCTTTTATGATATCCAGGCCTCTGTGGCTTCCATGTTCCTCACTTTTGGTAAATAACAGCTGCAGCCCCAGGCAAATTCCCAGAATCGGCTTACCATCCCTTGCAAGTTTAAGAATCTCAGGCAGGATACATAATCTTTCAAGATTCTCCATCCCCCTGGAGAATGCCCCTACCCCCGGAAGGACGAGCACCCGAGCCTTTGCTATTTTTTCAGGGTTAGAGGTAACCTCCACCCTGGCGCCTGTTGTCTCGAGAGCCTTGCTTACACTTCTGAGGTTGCCCAAGCCATAATCGACAACCGTTATCAACTTGCCTCCCTGAGATGGTTATTGACGGCGGGGTAGCTACACCGCCGCTTCGGTCTTTCCTGTCCACACATACAGACAGAGCTCTTCCTTTGGCAGGCCAATGGCCTTCACCATATCATCGATTGTTTGGTATCTCAGTGATGTAGCGCCCAACTCCCTGGTAATATAATCTACCATCTTCTTGTATTTTTTGGAGGTGTGGTCAAGATAGCCGTCTATGTTCTTCACCATTTTCCCCTCTATTGCCTGGATTGCACGGCGGGCGGCAAGCTCGTTTAATCTCCTTGTGGAATAGTCGAACTTATTGGGGAACATCAGCGGCGGGCAGGCAATACGCAGGTGAATTTCCTTTGCTCCGTTATCCCATAGCTTCTGCAGGGTATAATTCTTTAACTGAGTGCCCCTTACTATGGAGTCATCACAAAGCACAATCCTTTTACCTTTAATTACCTCCTTGATAGGAATTAATTTCATACGGGCGACCAGGTCCCTGACCTTTTGCGTAGGAGGGGTGTAGCTTCTGCCATATCCGGGGGTGTATTTGACCAGCGGCCTTCTAAAGGGAATTTTTGACTCCAGGGCATATCCAATGGCATGGGTAGTGCCGGAGTCAGGAAGCCCTGCTGCCATATCAGCGCGGACATTGTCTCTCTTTGCCAGAAACATCCCGCATCTTTCCCTGACTATCTCTACGTTTATCTTCTCATATGTCGAGGCCGGAAACCCTGTATATATCCACAGGAAGCTGTTAATCTGCCTTACGGCCCTGCCTTTTTTTTGTACATCTATTCCTGAGGGGCCCAGCAGGGCTATCTCACCGGGGCAGAGGTATTTTCTGACCTTAAAACCAAGATTGTAGAAGGCAGAGGTCTCTGTAGTTACGGCAAATCCGTTCTCTTTTTCCCCTATGATAAGCGGGCTGTATCCAAATCTGTCCCTCGCTGCATAGATGCCCTTGCTTGTTAAGAGGAGAAGAGAGCAAGAGCCCCTTATCTTGTCAAACATAAACGCGATGCCTTCCGTAATATTTCTTCCCCGGCTGATAAGCTTGGCAACAAGCTCGGTTGTATTTATGCCTGCCTCTGTTACCTCACTGAAGGAGACTCCGCCTTTGTATAACTCCTGGGATAACTCTCTGAGGTTTGATACAAGACCGTTTGTGCATATGCATAAAGGCACGAATTTACTGTTTAAGCAGATGGGCTGATCTTCCCTGGCGCTAATCACGCCTATTCCCATATCCCCTGCCATTGCCATGTGTTCTTCAAAAAACTTGGACTTGAACTGGCTCTGGCTTATATTGCATATCTTCCTCGTTATATATTTTCCAATGGTGGCCATGCCGCCAAATTCCGTGCCCAGGTGTGAGTGGTAGTCCGTGCCGTAAAACACGGTCTCTGCTATATTTTTGCCTTTTGTCGAGACAGCGCCAAATATTCCGCTCATTGTTGTTTTCTCCTAAACCCAGCCGCGAAACCTCATTGCCTCAGCAACACGCTCCACGGCAACAACATAGGCGGCCTGCCGCATATTTATGTTGTATTTTTTAGAGGTGCTTGATACTGAATGATAAGCGGTTGTCATTTTCTTGTCTAATCGCTCGCAAATTTCACTTTCATCCCAGTAATACATATAGAGATTTTGCACCATCTCGAAATACGAGACAGTCACTCCGCCGGCATTGCACAAGAAGTCGGGTATTACGTGAATACCGTTTTTATACAGGATATCATCCGCTTCCGGTGTGGTGGGGCCGTTTGCCAGTTCAGCGATAACCCTTGCCTTAATGTTCGGGGCATTCTTCTCTGTAATGACATTTTCTAAGGCGGCAGGCACAAGTACATCCACTTCGAGCTCCAGAAGCTCTTTGTTGGAAATGGCTGTGGTATTTGGCAGGTCAATCACCGAGCCTGTTTTTGCCTTATGCTCACGAGCCACCTCCGGGTCAAGCCCTTCCTTTTTGAATATGCCGCCTTTGGTATCACTAACGGCCACTATCTTGCAGCCAAACAGAAATTTAGCAAGATGCGCCGCGTTGTATCCCGCGTTTCCATAGCCCTGTATAGCAACAGTTGCCTTTTTCAGCTCTATGCCGCATTCCTTTGCGACCTCACGAATGGTATACCAGCCGCCCTGAGCTGTTGCAATGTCTCTCCCCGCGGAGCCGCCAATGCAGAGTGGTTTGCCGGTGATAACGCCGAACTGGTTTTTCCCTGTGATTTTTGAATATTCGTCCATCATCCAGGACATAATCTGCGGGGTTGTATAGACATCGGGTGCGGGGATGTCCTTATCGGGACCAATGGACCGCCATATGCTCTGGATGTAAGCCCGGCTTAAACGTTCCAACTCGCCCTCGGACATCTCCCTGGGGTTACAGACAACGCCGCCCTTTGCCCCCCCAAGGGGTAAATCGAGAAGGGCGCACTTCCATGTCATCCAGGCGGCAAGTGCCCGCACTGTATCGATTGTTTCCTCGGGGTGGAATCGAATTCCTCCCTTTGTAGGCCCCCTTGCATTGTTGTATTGCACTCTGAATCCTCGAAATACACGGATTGTGCCGTTGTCCATACGAACCGGTAGTGAGGCGTGAATTTCAATCTCCGGGACTCGAAGTATTGCGTGCACATTAGGGTCCAGCTTCATAATTTCTGCGCACTTATCTAATTGCCGTTGTGTAATTTTAAACGGGTTGAGTTCTGCCATTTTCTTTCCCTCCTTTTGTAATTGAATACTATAGGAATTCCCTTTTTTGCGCAACCTAAAGGTTGCGGCTACCTGCTTCTCCCGACATGGTAGTCGCAGGCTTTAGCCTGCGTTAACCTGCGGAACCATCCAGTCAACTCTGTAGTTGCCTCATTTATGAGGCGTAGTTATTCGCTTTTAGCCCAATGAATTGGGC
>CBDUUU010000078.1:0-4681 GCA_965370485.1 uncultured bacterium | reverse complement strand
CCCGAACCTCGCCGAAAATCTGTCTGTATTCAGACGTTCGGTGATGGATAATGGGCTCTGCCATCTTCAGCAGGACAGAAGGCGGAACGGTTGTTGGGCCGGGGGTAAAAAGATATTTTTTCTTCATTTTCTCCCCTCAATAATCTTGTCAACAAGACCGTATTCTCTGGCCTCCTCTGCAGTCATATAATAGTCTCTTTCTGTGTCCTTTCTTAGCCTTTCGATTTTCTGGCCGGTGTGTTTGGCAAATATCTGGTTAAGCTCTTCCCTGAGCCGGAGGATTTCCTTTGCCTGGATATCTATGTCGCTTGCCTGCCCGCCGACGCCGCCAATCGGCTGGTGGATAAGAAACCTCGCATGAGGCAGGGCCAGCCTTTTCCCCTTTGCGCCTGCGGCAAGGATGAGCGCCCCCCCGCTGGCGGCCTGCCCGACACATATAGTCGAGACGGGCGCCTTGATATACTGTATCGTGTCATATATGGCAAGGGTTGCCGTCACCGAGCCTCCGGGGCTGTTGACATAGAGTTTAATATCCTTATCCGGGTCTCTTGATTCAAGGTAAAGCAGCTGCGAAACCAGGATATTTGCCTCGAGGTCGGAGATGACTGCCGAACCTTCCTGAACCACTGTCATCGAGCCTCCGAGAAAAACTATTCTATCCTGCAAGAGCCTGTCAAAAATGCTGTAAAACGTCTTTCCTCTTCCATCTTCCTCGACTATGCCAGGCATTATACCCATTTTTATCTCCTTCCAGGAAAAATCGATCCCCTGTTTTTGGCGGGGATTAAATCCACCTCATCAGGGCTCAAGATATGCGCCCTTTCCTTATCCTTGATTACTGCATTTGAGAACAAAAGTTCAAAAACCTTTTCTCTTTTTATCTTGAAGCGGAGGTCCTCATTCTTGTCGGTAACGGCGATTCCCTCTCTCCTGGCAATCTCCTCGATAATAAGAATGCCCTTAACCTGCTCTTCCGCAATAGATGCCAGCTTCTCATCGTCTGCCTTTTGCCCTTCCACGGCAATTGCCTCAGAGACGGCTTTCAGGTGTTTTAACTGCTGCGAGACGAGTGCAGGCGGGGCATCGAAATTGCTCTTTTCAACAAGTTCTCCCATCGCCTGCTCTTCAAGTCTTCTCTCTTCCTCTTTCCCGGCGATGAGGCTCAGTTTTTTTCGAATGTCCGCCCTTATCTCATCAAGATTCTCAAAGGGATTGGAGCCGCCGGCTCCCGCCTTATCATCTATAACAAGCAGCCGCCTCTCTTTAATTTCCTTCACACTTAACCTATAAAGTACCTTTTTTTGCTCAGGAGTGGTAAACTCTATTTCACTTGTTTGGCCGGGATATGCCCCAACCAGTTTTTCCTCTACTTCCTTGGGGAGACTCCCGTCTCCGAGCTTAATAATCTCTCCATTGAAGGATTGGAGTCTCTGCCCCTCCAGACTACTTTCCCCCTCAAGGATAACGAAATCTCCCCTGAGGGCAGGCCGGTCATTCACGGGAATTAGCTTACTTTGCTCCTGCCGTTTCTGCTCCAGGACCTTCTCCACAATCTCGTCGGTAATATCGAGCCTTTCTCTTTCAAGCTCAAGCCCTTTATAATCGGGCAGATCGATATCAGGGGCAACCTCAACGGTAACCTTAAATTTAAATGGTTTGTTCCTCTTAAAAGAATCTCTGTCAACGTCTACCTGTGGGGGGGCGAGAGGGGAGATATTTTTCTCTTTTAAGGCTGCCGCGTAGGAGTTTTCGATAACCTTTCTAAATGCGTCTTCCTCTATGGTTTCCCTGAAGCGCGCCTCAAGAATTGCCCGGGGCACCTTTCCCTTTCGAAAACCTGGGATCCGGATAATCCTGCCTGCCTCTCGAAATGCACTCTCGAGCTCTCCGTTTACCTCCTCTTCAGCCACCTCTATGTTAATCAGCCTTTTGCAGCCGGATAACTTTTCCAGTTGTATGTTCAAGACTCTCCCCGCTGATTTACCCGTTTCTGGAGCGGAAGACGGGATTTGAACCCGCGACTCCAACCTTGGCAAGGTTGTACTCTACCACTGAGTTACTTCCGCAACACACCATCCACTCATCTGGTGCGAGAGGCGGGACTCGAACCCGCAATCCTTTTAAGGAACTAGCTCCTAAGGCTAGCGTGTCTGCCAATTTCACCACTCTCGCTATCTTCCCCGCAAGCGCACAGCACATATTACGAAATATTCAGTAAACCACGTCATTTGTGATAGCCGCAGGCTTCAGCCTGCGCACCCTGAAGGGTGCGGCTACCTCTTGGCACGATGTTCACTGAGCATTTACCATATTACCATATCAGGGCATATTTAGGCAACTGAAAATTGAGCAACTCCTGTAGTTGCCTCATTTATGAGGCATTACGATTTTGAAAATTGAGATTTTGACTGGTACCCCCACCAGGACTCGAACCTGGGACACCCTGATTAAGAGTCAGGTGCTCTACCAGCTGAGCTATGGAGGCACATTAGGGGTCGGGAAAGAATAACATTAGCATAATAATACCTGTGCAAATAAACCCTGCCAAGCCGTGTGAGAGGATTTGTTGAACCCAGTTGCCAAGTGGGCACCTCCCTAATGCCGCTTACTTCCCGCCAGAGGCAGGCATGCAAGCTACATCAGGAGCCGGGTTCCCTATTCAAGTTCGTTGGCTCAAACTTATCAACCCATCACAAACCCAGCAGGGCTATTCTAATTATAGCACACAGGCAAAAAAATTGCAAAATCCCGGAGCCGATTTTTAGTAGATAAACCAAATCCGTTTTGTCGTTATAAAGAATGTGCATTTTCTCCCTCCCATTTTCCATTCCTGTTTCTATCCTACCCCTAAACCCTTGGAGATGTCAACAGTTTTCGCAACAGTTTTCGCAAGATTTGCAGTTTTTCGCCTGTGTGGTATAATCGGGAGCGTGAAAGTGGTTTTTATGGGGACTCCGGATTTTGCCGTGCCCTCTCTGGAGTTTCTTGCAGGGACAGAGACCGTCTTAGCCGTAGTCACAAAGCCTGACAGGCCCCGGGGGAGGGGCAGGCACCTCAAACCTCAGCCTGTGAAGTTAGCCGCAGAGGGGGCAGGTCTGCCTGTCTATGAGCCCGACTCCGTCCATCAGCAGTTGATAAAGAAACTTTCAGACCTCTTGCCGGACGTCCTCATCACTGTTGCCTATGGCGAGCTCCTTCCAGAGGCAGTTTTGCGTCTGCCGCCCCGGGGTTGTGTTAATGTCCATCCCTCACTGCTGCCTTCCTATCGCGGCCCCTGCCCGATTGAGTGGAGCTTAATTAACGGAGAAAAGTCCACCGGGGTGACGAGCATTTATATGAATCGCAGCATGGATGGGGGAGATATCATTGTTCAGAAGACTCTGCCTATTGAGGCAGATTTCACAGCGGGGGATTTAAGCAAGAGGTTGTCTGTGCTGGCAGTGGAGGTTTTAGGCGAGACTCTTGATAAACTCAAGAGTGGCGAGGCGGCGGGATGTCCTCAGGATGAAGAGAAAGCGAGCCTTGCGCCGTTCTTGAGGAAAGTGGATTGCCTTATAGATTGGAAGAAGGATGCCTTTTGTCTGCGTAATCTGGTGCGCGGCATCAATCCGCATCCCGGGGCATATACCCGCTGGGGCATAAATAAGGTATTAAAGGTATGGGAGGCAGATGCGCTTGAGAGGTTTTCTGCCTCCGGCGTCCCCGGGGAGGTGGTTGGGCGTAACGATGACGTGGTGATTGTTGCCTGCGGGAGGGGTTTTATAGCGCTTAAAAAGGTTCAGGTGCCGGGCGGCAGGCCCATCACAGGAAGTGAGTTTGAGCGCGGCTATCATATAGTGCCCGGGTTCAGATTTGGACAATGACAAAAAATTCCTTCTGAGGTTTATCATATGAATGATGGATGTCAAGGGCCAAAAAGCAAGTTGGATTCTGCGTTTGATTTAGTAGTCATCGGTCATCTTTTGAAGGAAAAGATTATCTTTCCCGATAGGAGAGAAACCGGCCCTGTTCTGGGCAGCCCTTGTGCCTATATCTCAGCAGCATCAGCAAGATAGGGTATTAAAAAAGGGATTGTCACCAATATTGGGGAGGAGCTGCCCGAGGGTCTATTAAAGGTTTGTACTGAGGCTGGATTGGATACTAAGGGCGTAAGAACGTGTAAGGACACTACTACTAATCTACTTATTTATGAAAGTGAATACAAAAAAAGACTCGAGTTTTTAAAAAAGGCGCCGGATATCTTATTTGAGGACATCCCTTCAGGTTACTTAAATGCCAAATTCTTTATACTCTCTCCCATAGATTATGAAATCGACCTGAGCCTTATAAAATCTCTCCACAGGCAAGGCAAAAGACTATCTATGGAGCTAAGTGGATTTGGCGGCGCATCTTCCGGTAAAGACGGCAGGATACCTAAGGAAAAGCGATTGGATTTCCTTAAAGAGATAATCCCCTACTTCGAGATTATAAAGGGAGGCAGAGAGGACTGCCAGTGCCTGTTCGGGACTGACGCGCTGAATGAAAAGGAAATAGCCGGGAAATTTATAGATTGGGGGGCAAAGGTAAGTGTGATTACCATTGGTGAAGAAGGGGCACTGGTAGTCTCCGGGGACAAATCCTACCAATTCCCGATTTTTCCCGCTAAGGTCGTAGATTGCACAGGGGCAGGGGATGTATTTCA
>CBDUUU010000077.1:0-4696 GCA_965370485.1 uncultured bacterium | reverse complement strand
CCCGAATATAACAAATGGGTTCTTGACACCAAGCCCATTAAATCTATGAAACTCATCAAGCATTATCACGCAGCCCTTTCCACTCTCTTTCTGAAGGAGTGGGATTAAATCGAAGATGGAAGAAAAGATGTATTCCCTTCCCCGTCTGCCGACCATCTTCTCCAGCCTAGAAACAAGCTGGGTTGTCTCAGGAAATAACGTCTTTCCCTTCTCAAGGAGCTCAGACATTCCATCAAGGATACTGACCTCCCGGCCTGCCCCCTTGAGGTAATAATAGAGGAGTGCCCTGATGAAGCGATTTACAAATGAAGAAATAGGCTCTTCCCTCACCTCAAAATAGGCAAAAAGAGGGGTATCTGCGCAAGTAATCCCGGCGTGCAGATGAAGAAGGAAGGAGGTCTTCCCGATTAACTCAGGTCCGAGGAAGGCCATATTGCATCTATATCCCTCCTTCAAACCGCCGACCCTTTTTTGAACTAAGGCAAGCTCTTCCTCGCGGTCAAAAAATATGTCCCCGCTGACAGGGTCAGTGCTCAAGTCTCGCCCTCCGTCTGCCCTCAGGGGTCTTATACTTATCCCTCAGCCTCAAGACCTCTTCGGCCTCCAGACTGTCAAGCCCACCCTCCAGGAACTTTATTGAAAACTCATCTTCAAACCCGCGCCTCAGGCAGTCTGCAACCTCCGAGAACCCTGGAGGCGCGCCCAACACCTCTTCAAGAGAGATGGCCGAAAGCGGGCAAATTTTACATCTCATAACCGAAAGGAGCTTTTTGTTGTCCAGGCCAATAAAAACCGAGCCATGCTGCAAAATCATATCGCCCTTTCGCCTCTGGGCACTGCCGGCTACCTTTCTTCCGTCCACAACTATGTCTGAGGCCGACGAATAACCAAGACAAAGAAATCTGTCTCTTCTTTTCACCCTGAGAGGAAAATTATTTCTCACCTCTGCATTTACACCAAGAAATCGAAGGCCCCTGATAATAGCCCCGGCAATCAAAAGATAGGAGTCGGTCAAGCCCTGCGGAAGTATTTTATTATAGCAGACAAAAGAATAGGTGAGTTCCCTCTCGTGCAGCAATGCCCCGCCGCCCGTAGGTCTTCTTACAACATCAATGCCCGCGCGGCGGCAGGCATCGATGTCAATCTCACCATCCCAATCCTGAGAATGGCCTATTGAAATGGCAGGAGGCCTCCACCCATACAACCGAAGAGTATTTCTTCTGCAAACAAGAATGGCCTCATCAACAGCCATATTTGTGTAGGCATCCTGAAGACCTGTTTGAAGCAGCCGAAAGGAAGTCATAGTCTCTTCCCTGATTGAACATAATCACTGGAGCGGGATACGGGATTCGAACCCGTGACTTCAACCTTGGGAAGGTTGCACTCTACCGCTGAGTTAATCCCGCAGATAATCACAAAGGGCATCTCGCCACGGTCTCATCCTGGCAAGACCAAGCTCGTTTAGTCTAAAATTCTTCAGAGAGGAATCTTTCGGTCTCCTTAATTTATCCTCTCTACTTTTTACCGGGATTATCTTCTTCCCGTTGATACATGAGAGCTCAAGAGCCGCAGAGGCAAGCTCAAAACGAGAGCAGCTGCCACTATTTGCTATGTGAAAGGTGCCGGAGGCATCCGAGGCAATCAAATCTCCCAGCGCGCGCGCCAGATCCCCGGTATACGTCGGCGAGCCTTTCTTATCATCCACAACATACAAAACATCCTCAATTTCGGCTTTCTTTAAGATGTTAGCGACGAAATTTTCCCCGTGCCTGCCATATAACCATGCGGTCCGCACAATAAAAAACAGGGGCAGGTTACGCCGAACACACTCCTCGCCGGCCAACTTTGACATGCCATAGACATTGAGCGGGCAGGGGGGGTCAGACTCAACATACGGGCTCCCCTTTGTGCCGTCAAATACAAAGTCTGTGCTGATGTAGACAAGAAGTGCCCCATACTTCCTGCAGGCGAGCGCAACGTTCAGGGTTCCGTCCCTGTTTACCGCATATGCCCTCTCCGGGTTAAGCTCAGCAGACTCAACATCCGTATAGGCGGCAGTATGAAGGACAATCTCAGGGCCAACCTCGGCAAACCTCTCCATCACCCCATCCCCGTCCGTAACATCCATCTCTTCCACATCAAAGGCATAAACTGTATGCCTTTCCCCCAGGGCAAGGCAGACATCTGCTCCCAGCATCCCTTTGGCACCGGTTACAAGCAATCTCAATTTACCACCCCACCCAGCACCTATTTCTTTCTAAAAGCCACTCCCACAACCACAAGTATAATACCCGCAGCAAGTGCCGAGTATGACTTTGGTCCAAAGACCGTCTCCCCCTTACCCATCATTATATCAGATAAAGAGGTAAACACAATTATAGCAATACCGAGTCCTATCAGCCATTTTGCCTTCATTTTTTCACCCCCTTAGGAACTTCCTTTACCAATAATGTTCTTTGTTTTTCCTGTAAAAATCAATTGTTTCCCGGAGCCCTTCATTTAAAGCAACAGCTGGCTTCCATCCAAGCCTGTTTCTTATCTTTGTGGCATCGGCTACAAAATCACCCGTCTCGAGCACCTTTCTCTCGCTTGTCCAGCCGGTGAAACGATACCTGCCGATTCCGGCAATCTCAACGACCTGCCTGACAAGCTCAATGAACTCCATAGGACTGCCGGAGCTTAAATTAAACGCCTCGCCAAAGACATCTGTACTTGAGCCCATCATAAGAAGCGCCTTCACCACATCCCCGACATAATTATAATCTCTCTTCTGGGAACCGTCTCCAAACACCTTTATTTCCTCATGATCCAGCGCAAGGCGAATGAACCAGTTGAGTATTCCGAATTTGCCGTGCTTCATCTGATGCCTGGGGCCATATACGTTGCCGATGCGAAGGGACGAACACCTTAACCGATAGAGTCTGTGATACATAAGATAGAATCTCTCTGCAGTGTCTTTGTTTACCCCGTATATGTCAAGAGGCTCTCTTTTTTCTTCTTCCTTAGCAGGTATATGCTGAACCCTTCCGTATTGACCCCTCGTTCCGCCATATACGATATGAGCAGATGGGGAAAACTCTCTCACTGCCTCCAGCACATTAAGATTTCCCAGCACATTGATGTCGTAGTCAAAAACAGGCTCTTTCATACTATCGACGTGGCTTACCTGCCCCGCCAGACAAAATATTACATCTTTATCGGCAACCTTCTCCCTCATTGCGGAAGGCGCGCGAATATCTGAAAAATCCACAGTCAACTTGTTTCTCACCTCACTCACATTAAAGTGATTCGCCCCAAGTTGTGGGATAAGCGCATCTACAATCAAAACCTCCGCCCCAAGCTCAACAAGGGAAAGAGCCAGATTGCTCCCGATGAAGCCAAGCCCCCCGGTAACAAGCACCCTCTTATTGCGATAAAAGTCTCGATAATCACTCATCCTCTCACCTTCCTTGCCACAAGTTCATTTGCCCCCAGGAGTGAATCGAATGTCCCGGCATCCGTCCACCAACCACTTAAAATTTCATACGCCATTGTCCCGCGCCTGATATACTCATTATTCACGTCGGTTATCTCAAGCTCGCCGCGCCGGGAAGGGGTAAGGCCGTCAATGATATCAAAGACATCATGCTCATACATATATATTCCGGTAACAATGTAATTACTCTCAGGATGGGCGGGCTTCTCCACAATTCCGACAATGCGGCCGTCTCTTATCTCGGCAACCCCGAAGCGCTCCGGATGTTCCACTTCCTTCAGGAGTATCCTTGCCCCTGCCTTCTGCAGCAGGAAGTTACTAACAGCATCCCTGATCCCCCCCTCAATGATATTATCGCCCAACACCACTACAAACCTGTCTTTTCCTATAAAGTGCCTTGCAAGGCCGAGCGCCTCAGCAATGCCCCCTTCTGCCTCCTGATAGGTATAGTTTATATGCCTGAGTCCAAGCTCATTGCCGCTGCCGAGCAATCTCAGAAAATCCCCTGCGGAGCTGCCTCCTGTCACAACGATGATGTCTTCTATCCCTGCATCCACCAGTGTAGAAATGGGATAATAAATCATCGGCTTATCATAAACGGGAAGGAGGTGTTTATTGGTAACCTTTGTTAGCGGATAAAGCCTCTTTCCCATCCCGCCGGCCAGTACAACGCCTTTCATGCCCCCTCTTCTATTAACACATTGCTCATCTTAACAAAATCCATAAATCTTTTATCTATCTCTTCCCTGCTAACCGTCCTCAGCCTATCCAGGCCAAAACCCTCAACGCAAAATGAGGCGGCAACATTGCCATAGGCAGATGCCCTCCCCAAATTCCTCGTAGTGAGCTTCCCTTCTCTCTCTATCAAAGCACCGAGGAATGCCCCCGCGAATGTGTCCCCGCAGCCAGTGGGGTCAACAACAACATCTATCGGATAGGCAGAGATGGGGAAAACCCCTTCCTCCGTAAACAAGAGACTGCCATGCTCACCTTTCTTGACCACCACTATCCTGATACCCCCGGCATGAAGAAACCTGCCTGCCTCCACAACATTCCGCTTCCCGGTGAGCTGGCAGGCCTCAGAACTATTAACCAGAAGTATATCAAGCCGCGAGAGCACCTCATCAAGCTTTTGCCTGTTATTGTGAATCCACAGGTCCATTGTGTCGCCGACTATTAGCCGGGCCTCCTTCATCTGGCGAAGAACCTCAAGCTGCAGCT
>CBDUUU010000076.1:0-4724 GCA_965370485.1 uncultured bacterium | reverse complement strand
CCTTGTGTTAGAAGGAAAGAAATGAAAAAAAGATTCGAGGAGATTTACCGGACAACGGAAAAGATTACCATTGTCCGGGCCCCCGGAAGGGTCAATCTAATCGGAGAACATACAGATTACAATGGTGGATTTGTTCTTCCGGTGGCAATAAAACAGTCTATTTACATAGCGGGCAGCCCCCGGGCAGACAGAGAGGTTCACCTCTACTCCTGCAACATGAAGGAGAAACTAAAATTCAGCCTTGACTCAACTAAACCAGACACTCTTCACCTATGGGGGAACTATATAAAGGGAGTGCTTTTGCTGATTGAAAAGAGGAAAAATGTAAAACTGCGGGGTATGAACCTGCTCATCGACGGAGACATTCCGATAGGGGTAGGGCTGAGCTCATCAGCCGCTATTGAGGTGGCAGGCGCCTACATCGCGGGACTCATATCGGGATTTAAGATGGACCCTGTGGAGATGGCTAAGCTATGCCAGCGGGCTGAAAATGAGTTCGTGGGGACGAGATGCGGGCTTATGGACCAATTTATCTGCTGTGTTGGAAGGGAGGGAACAGCCCTTTTCTTGGATTGCAGAGATGAAAAACACCAGTTCATTCCATTTAAAGATGACAACCTCAGCCTGGTCGTCTGTAACACCGGGGTAAAAAGGAAACTCGCCGACTCTCAGTATAACCTGCGAAGGCAGGAATGCGAGGAGGCAGTCTCCATCCTGAAGAAATTTGTGCCCGATGCCGAATGTCTGAGAGACATCCCTCTCAGTATATATGAAAGGCACAGGGAGAGACACCTGCCCCCGGCAATTTCAAGAAGATGTGAGCATTTTTTCTCTGAAAATGAGCGCGTCGAGAGAGGTGTCTGCGCGCTGAGGGAGGCAGATGCCCGCGGTTTCGGACGGCTGATGAATGAATCGCATAAGAGCTGCAGGGACAAATATGAAGTAAGCTGCAGGGAGCTCGACATTATGGTAGAAATAGCCGGAGGTGTGGAGGGTGTCCTGGGGACACGGATGACAGGAGGCGGCTTTGGCGGCTCAACCATAAGCCTCGTCGAGAAGAAAGCAATTCCGAAATTCAAAGAGGTGGTCTTGAGGGAATATCCCGGGAGAGTTTCCAAAAAGGCAGAAATCTATATATGTGAGGCAGGCGGAGGAGTCGAGGAACTAAAGGAAGGTTAAACAAAATGAAAACAAAAGAAATGATGGCCGTGGCCGAAGAGGCCGCCAGGGAGGCAGGTAAGGTTCTCCTTAGGGCGTTTGGGAAACCACCCAGAGTCAGCGTCAAAGCCGACGGGACACTCGTTACAGAGACAGACATAAGAGCAGAAGGCAAGATAATCAATACAATAAAAAGGGCATACCCGGACCACAACATCCTCTCAGAAGAAGACAGCCCCCGAAAGGAAACCCGCGGACTCTGCTGGATAATCGACCCGCTCGACGGAACGCACAATTTCATCCGCGGTATCCAGACCTTCGGCACATCCATTGCGCTGGCAAAGGAAGGAAAGGTCATCCTCGGTGTCCTCTATATCCCCTCTACAGATGAGATGTACACAGCCATAAAAGGCGGCGGCGCACGCCTCAACAACAGGGTAATCTCGGTCTCCTCTAAGAAACTAACAGAGTCCACCATCATCTACGACAGCGGATTCCGCCGGGGGGAAAAGTCTATGCTGAGGAGCCTCGGGAAGGTTGCAAAGAACGTATTTAATGTCAGAATGAGCGGCTGTACAGTCAGGGGACTTTCCTACATAGCCGAGGGGAAGATTGACGCAGAGATAGAATATACAGACAGGGTATGGGACTTTGCCGCAGGGGCAATAATCGTGGAAGAGGCCGGGGGCAGGGCAACAGAGCATAACGGCAGGAAATGGACACTAAAAACAACCCATTATCTCGTCTCCAATAAGGTGATACATAACCAACTCCTGAATCTCATTGGGGCTTGATGGAACCTTACCTGATAGCATACAACGCTGTATTTCATATACTGTGCCTCCTGGCACTTCCATTTTTTTCCTTAAAGATACTAACAGGTAAATATCGCAAGTCCTTTGCGCAGAAGCTTGGACTGCTCCCGCAGGGAATCCCCGCCTCATTGAGAGGCTGCCCGAGAATCTGGGCACACGCGGTCTCGGTGGGAGAGGTTGTTGCAATCAGCCCCATTGTCACCGAGCTCAAAAAGGCATACCCGACCTCGTCCATAGTTATTTCAACAACCACAGAGACAGGGCAGGAGATGGCAAAACAGGAGATTCGGGAGGCAGATGCCTGCATCTACTTCCCCCTTGACTCCCTGCCCATTGTTAAAAAAGTCACCTCCCTGATTAAACCCGACCTTTTCATAACCTGCGAAAGCGAGCTGTGGCCATGCTTTGTTCACACAATAAAGAAAAGGGGAGCGAAGATAATGCTTGTAAACGGGCGGCTCTCACCGGGCTCAGCAATGCGTTACCGCAGGCTGAGACCCCTGTTTCAGAGAGTGCTTGAAGACTTCGATTACCTTGGGATGGCATCCGATGAAGACCGCAGGCGCTTGGAGTCCATCGGAGGCAGCCTATCCAAAAAGATATGCGTGACCGGGAACTCAAAATATGATAAACTAATCGACCAGACCAAACCTTCCTATGAAGGTGAAATGAGAAAGCTTCTGAAAATCAGGAAAGACGAGCTTGTTTTCATTGCGGCAAGTACCCACAGGGGCGAGGAGAAAATAGTGCTCCGGGCATACAAAAGGCTCAGAGAGAGTTTCCCTCAGCTTTTTCTTATTATAGCGCCGCGCCACAGGGAAAGGGGGAATGAGGTTAAGAAACTCGCGGAGAAAGAGAATCTCTGCCCCTGCATACTCCGCAGCCAGCTCAGGCAGGGAGGCAGGACAGATGAGAAAATAATCATCCTGGACAGTATCGGCGAGCTCTTCAAGGTCTATAGCCTCGGGACCGTTATCTTCTGCGGCGGAAGTCTTGTCCCCAGGGGAGGGCAGAATATCTTAGAGGCAGGCGCCTGGGGTAAGGTAGTCTTCTATGGCTCCTCAATGGAAGACTTTGTAGATGCAAGGCAGACTATAGAGCAGGCAGGTGCGGGCTTTACCCTGAGGGGAGAAGATGACCTTGTGAAAAAGGGATTGTATTTTCTTGAAAACCCGAAGGAACGTGAGAGGCTGGGCGGCCTTGCCAAAAAGGCAATTCTTAACAAAGCCGGCTCAGCCAGGGTCTGCGCAAACCTTGCCAGTGAGTTATTAAAATGAGCGAAGAGCTGGGCAAAAGAATCAGCCGGTGGCTAAAAAACGAGGTTGAAGGGTCAGAAAAGAGTGGTGCCATTTTTGGACTGAGCGGGGGACTTGACTCATCCGTAGTGGCCGCCCTCGTAAAGATGGCACTGGGTGAAAAATGCCTTGCCCTGGTTATGCCATGCAGGAGTAATACGAACGACGAAAGGGATGCGCTTGAAATAGCCCAGACCTTTGATATTAAGACCGAGAGGGTTGACCTGGCACTGCCGTTCAACGAATTACTCAAGCTCCTGCCATCCGGCAATAAACTTGCTGTCGGGAATATAAAGCCAAGACTGCGAATGACCGTTGCATACTACTACGCAAACTGCCTCAATTACCTCGTAGTCGGGACAGGCAACAAGAGCGAGCTGGAGGCCGGCTATTTCACAAAATATGGCGATGGCGGGGTCGATATCCTCCCGCTCGGAGGGCTCTACAAAACCCAGGTCCGGAAACTCGCAAAGGAACTTAAAATACCTGAGAGAATAATCAAAAAACCCCCTTCGGCAGGGCTGTGGGAAGGACAAACCGATGAGGGGGAACTTATGATGAAATACGAAGACTTAGACAAAACCCTCATTGCGCTCTCTGAGGGAAAGGCATCCCTGCTCCCACAGGAGATAGTGGAAAGTGTAAGAAAAAAGAAAGCAGCCTCCCTTCACAAAAAAGTCCCCATACCCTGCTTCGACCCTTCTTCCTGACACCGCCGCTCCATTCTAACCTCATATTCTCTAAACTATCTCCTGCAAAAGACTTTTCCCCAGTACTTTTGCATTCAAAGCTGTGTATGCCTCAGCAAATCTAACGCCACGCTGAGCGCCCCTGTAAAGAGAAAGAGCTAATTTTGTCTCTCCGTAGTGCCACAAAGATATTTCTTTATCACCCAAATAGTTAATATTAATCTTACTTTGAATGATAGCAGAATTCTTTGCATAAGGAGAACCTGCATATATTTCTCTGCCAAAGTAATCAACATTCTCCACTGTCTCCTTAATCACACCACTGATGTCTATATATGTGTCTGGCTGAAATGGCCATTTCGGATAAACTTCATAACTGTACATCTCCCCTCCATAGGAAATATTCTTTCCTCCGAGAAGAGTATTTGCACTACGTACAGCGTATTCAGTGATTTCTCCTACAACCGCATGGTCAGAAGGATTCCTTTCAAAACGATTATGAAAAAGGGTAATGTCTGGCTTTACATCCAGGATAATTTCAGCCATTTTCTTCAGGCTCTCCAGATTAAAGAGCACAGATTGATATCCATATCCAAGAAGTCTCTTTTCTACTTTCATCTCCTTTGCCTTATTTAAAACTTTTGCTTTAATTTCTTTCTCCCTTCCCTTGGTTACGCACCAGGTAGAATAATCAGTGGCTGCATTAACCAGGACTGATGAAGGACAGTTATAATTGATACCTGGCGACAACTATAATTGATACCAAA
>CBDUUU010000075.1:0-4737 GCA_965370485.1 uncultured bacterium | reverse complement strand
AAATGCCCTAAAATAGGCGATTTTTGGCGGGTGGTTTCTTATGGTGACTTTTCAGTCATTTTTCTGACACCTGCTTGACGATTTATCGGGAAAATGTGGTATCATCGCCGTTTAAACTGGCCCATAAACTGGCCCAAAACTGCTTGACAAGATTTCTCTTTTGTGTTATTTCTTATTACAGGAGGTGGAGAATATGAGAGAGACCATAACAATTAGCATACCGGAAGACATAAAGAGACAGCTTGATAAAGTAACAGCTCAAGAAGGGACAACACGTAGCAGTATTATTAGAGAGTCATTGCGGGATTATCTGCTTATCCGCCAATTCAGGTCTTTGCGTAAGAGAATGATGGCAAAGGCTCCCCGCGTCTATACCGACCAGGATGTCTTCGACCGGGTATCATGAAAATAGTCCTCGACACAAATGTTTTAATTGCCGCCTTTAGCGTTTAATATACTGCAAAAGCCCACTGCAAAAGCCCCTTGATTTTTGTTCACTATTTTAGTATGCTTACACTAGGATGCCTAAGAGAGATGATATTAAGAAGGTAATGGTTATCGGCTCCGGGCCTATTATTATCGGCCAGGCCTGTGAGTTTGATTATTCGGGAACCCAGGCCTGCAAGGCACTGAGAGAGGAAGGCTATGAGGTAGTCCTGGCGAATTCCAACCCGGCAACCATTATGACCGACCCCCAGATGGCTGATAAGACCTATATCGAGCCGCTCACTGTGGAAAATATGGAAAGGATAATTGTGAGGGAAAGGCCCGATGCCCTTCTCCCGAACCTCGGCGGTCAGACAGGGCTTAACCTCTCAGCCGAGCTCAGCAAAAGGGGGATACTGGATAAATACAACGTGGAGTTGATAGGGGTAAAGGCAGATGCCATACATAAAGGTGAAGACAGGATTGCCTTCAAAGAGACAATGGCCAAACTCAACCTTCCTGTGCCGGAAAGCTTCCCGTCGCAGTCTGTTGAGGAGGCAGAAGAGGCAGCCGGAAGGCTTGGATATCCGGTTGTTTTGAGGCCTGCCTATACCATGGGCGGAACCGGCGGAGGCGCTGTCTATAATGTGGAGGAGCTGAGAACAATCGCCGCAAGAGGCCTCTCGGCAAGTATCATAAGCCAGGTGCTTGTTGAAGAGTCGGTCTTGGGCTGGGAGGAGCTTGAGCTTGAGGTTGTTAGAGATGCAAAGGGAAATAAGATTACAGTCTGCTTCATCGAGAACGTTGACCCGATGGGCATCCATACGGGAGACAGTGTCTGCACGGCGCCGATGCTGACTATCCGGAAAGAGCTGCAGATGCGTCTGCAGGATATGTCCTACAGGATTGTTGATGCCATAGGCGTGCTGGGCGGCTGTAACCTGCAGTTTGCTCACAACCCGCAGGATGGCAGGGTTGTGGTTATTGAAATCAATCCCCGCACCTCACGCTCCTCGGCGCTTGCCTCAAAGGCAACGGGCTTCCCCATCGCCCGCATATCCACGAAACTGGCAGTGGGCATAACCCTCGATGAGATACCATACTGGAGAGAGGGGACACTTGACAAATACACCCCTGGCGGGGATTACGTTGTGGTAAAGTTCTCACGCTGGGCGTTTGAGAAATTCCCGCAGGCAGAGAATAAGCTCGGCACACAGATGCAGGCTGTGGGCGAGGTGATGAACATAGGCAAAAACTTCAAAGAGGCATTTCAAAAAACGATACGCTCCCTGGAAATAAACAGATACGGCCTGGGGCAGGTGAGCGAGTGGACTTCTGCGACTCTGCCCGAGATTAAGGCAAAACTGGTTAACCCCTCAAGCGAGCGTTTTTTCCTGATATATGAGGCATTGCGCAAAGGTATGACAGTCAAAGAGCTCTGTCAAATGACCAAAATCAAGGAGTGGTTTATCTCTCAGTTACAGGAGCTGGTTGCATTCGAGGAGAAAATAAAAAAATTCAAGGGCAAGGTCCTGTCTGATGAGATGTTCATAAAGGCAAAAGAGGATGGGTTTTCGGATAGATATCTTGCCCGGCTTCTGGGAAGGACAGAGGCTGAGATTCGCGCGCGGCGGCTCAGGCTTGGAAAAACGGAGGCATACCAGGCGGTTCCTGTAAGCGGAGTCGATGCAAATTACTATTATTCGACCTATAATGCCGGGGACTGCGTTGGTGTATCGTCCAAACGGAAGATAATGATACTGGGCGGCGGGCCAAATCGCATCGGACAGGGTATAGAGTTTGATTATACCTGTGTGCATGCCGCCTTTGCCCTGCGTGAAGAAGGAATTGAGTCTATAATGGTCAATTGCAACCCTGAGACCGTCTCCACCGACTATGATACATCGGACAAACTCTATTTTGAGCCGCTCACTGTAGAGGACGTATTGAGTATCTACGAAAAAGAAAAACCGGAGGGGGTGATTGTGCAGTTTGGAGGCCAGACTCCTTTGAGTATAGCAAGACAGCTCTATGACGAAGGTGTAGTAATTCTGGGCACAAGCCCCGAGAGTATTCACCTGGCTGAGGACAGGCAGAAATTCAGACAGATAATACAGGGGCTTGGCATCCCTCAGCCGGAAAGTGATGTTGCATATTCAGTAAGTGAGGCGCTGTCGGCGGCTAAAAGAATAGGATATCCTTTAATGGTGCGGCCATCCTTTGTCCTGGGAGGAAGGGGCATGCAGATCGTATATGACCGGAAGACGTTTCTGGATTATGCAAAGATAGCAGTGAAGGTCAGCCCGGAATATCCGATGTTAATCGATAAATTCCTGGAACAGGCAATCGAGGTTGAGGTTGATGCCGTTTGTGACGGCGAAGATGTATATATCCCGGCGGTAATGGAACATATAGAGCTTGCCGGGGTTCACTCCGGGGATAGCGCCTGCGTTATTCCATCGCTTAATATTTCGGATAAAAACTTAGCCACAATAGAGGAGTATACAAAGGCCATTGCAGGCGCGCTTAAGGTCATTGGTCTTACAAACATCCAATATGCCATAGCAGAGAATAAGGTCTATATATTAGAGGCAAACCCCCGTGCCTCACGAACTGTCCCTGTGATAAGTAAGGTTATGGGCGTATCGATGGCAAAACTCGCAACACTGGTTATGTTAGGAAAAAAATTAAAAGGCCTAATCCCTGCGCACCCGCCTGCCGGCAAGGCAGGTAGAAAGAAAATCTCTCACCTTGGCGTAAAAGAGGCTGTGTTTCCCTTTAATATGTTCCCTGCCGTTGACCCTGTTCTGGGACCTGAGATGAAGGCAACAGGGGAGGTAATGGGCATTGCATCTTCCTTTGGGCAGGCCTTTTATAAGGCGCAGGAGGCCGCTGGAATGAGACTGCCTACAGAGGGAACGGTTTTCATCTCAGTGGCAGACAGGGATAAGAAACACATTCTTGAGATAGCGGGCAGGCTCAGGAAACTTGGCTTCAAGATACTGGCAACAAAGGGAACGATGGAGTATCTCGGCAGCAATAATATAGAGTCTCATCTGGCAGTAAAACTACATGAAGGCAGGCCTAATATAACCGATGACATTCTTAATGGCCGCATTCAGATGATAATCAACACCCCCATAGGCAGTGAAGGCAAGTACGACGACAGCTATATAAGAAAGTCCGCCGCTCAGCGCAGCATTGCCTATGTCACTACAATTGCCGCCGCCCGGGCAAGTGTGGAGGGGATAGAATCAGTGAGAAGCGGGGGGGAGGAGATAAAACCCATTCAGGCGTATCATAGTTTATGAAGGAAGATAGCCGTTATATCTTTGCGGTTGGGCGAATCAGGGCGCTGGAGGCAAGGCTTCTTGGCAGCGACCTCCTCACTCGCCTGGTCGGCTCGGATACTGATGAAGAGGCATTCAGGGTTTTATCGGAGACGGACTACAAGACCTTAAGGCAAAAGAGCCTCGATGAGTTCTTTTACGAGGCATCGGAAGATACGGTTAACCTGCTGAAGGGTCTCAGTCTTGACGAGCCGCTCACCTGCATACTCTCGTCAAGACAGGGCTTTGCGAGCGCAAGGGTTGCCCTCAAGAGCGCCCTTGCAGGAGATAAGATGGAGCCGAAAGGTGTGAGAGAGAATAACACGGGGCTGTCCCGCGAGGTCGCAGATGCAGCAAAAAGGGCTGAGGCTGTATTTTCCAAAAGCGGAAGCTGGCGGGAGGTTGACATTATCTTTGAGAAGGAATGGCTGAGATGCATACATCTTGAGCTAAAAAAACTTGGCAGCGACTTTCTTGAGGAGCTTCTTCTCAGATTTGTGGACCTGACAAACATAAAATCATTCTTCCGCCTCAAAGTGATGTCTGCGGAGAAGGTGTCTCTGGCAAATGCGCTTTTAGACTATGGCAGTCTGGAGAAGGCGTTGTTCATCAGTTCATATGAGGAGGCCGTAGATGTCTTTCCCGGGAAAGTTGCCCACACCTCCTATGGTGAACTTGTAAGGGAAGGTGAGGGATATCTGCGGGAAAATAACTCACTCGCCAGACTTGAAAGACGAGCCAGCGAGCACATACTGGGATTTCTAAAGAAAAGCCGGTATGTAGTCTCGGGGTGCGAACCCATTATTGCCTATTTGATTTTCAAAGAGAATGAGCTGAGGAGCCTTAGAACAATCCTTACCGGAAAACAGGCAGGCATCGGGAAGGATTTTATAAAAGAAATGATTCCGAGGTAGTCGCACCCTTCAGGGTGCGCAGGCTGAAGCCTGCGGCTACCACAAATGACGTGGTTTACTGAATATTT
>CBDUUU010000074.1:0-4745 GCA_965370485.1 uncultured bacterium | reverse complement strand
AGGGTTAACGGCATACGAGCCAATAAAAACACCGCTTTTCTCTCTGACTGTCGAGGTTCTCTCAATCTCACTCACTCTCCTTGTCTTCTCTACATAAGCAGATACCTCTTTCCTTTTATCCTCACCGGTAAGCCTTTCTACCAGCGGATGCTCCGGGGCAAGGACCAGATAGGTCGCCCCGAAGAGGGTATCAGCCCGCGTAGTAAATACAGGGATGTCGATGCCTCCCTCAGCGGCAAATTTTATCTCTGCCCCCTCACTCTTACCTATCCAGTTCCTTTGCATAAGCTTTGTCCTCTCGGGCCAGTCAACCTTTGAGAGGTCCTGGAGAAGTCTCTCTGCGTAGTCGGTAATCTTAAAAAACCATTGCCTCATATCCCTCTTAGTAACGATACTGCCACAGCGCTCGCATCTGCCATCGATAACCTGCTCATTTGCGAGAACAGTAAGACATTCAGGGCACCAGTTCACGGGGGCCTGCTTCTTGTAAGCCAACCCTGCCTTATAGAGCTGGAGGAAAAGCCACTGTGTCCATTTATAATAAGAAGGAGAGCTGGTATTAATCTCTTTCTCCCAATCATACATCGCACCAACAGCCTTTAACTGCTTTCTTATATAGTTGACATTCTCCACTGTGCTTTTGGCGGGATGCACCCCCCGAGAGATTGCATAGTTTTCAGCAGGAAGCCCGAAGGCATCATAGCCCATCGGCTCAAAGACCCTCATCCCGCACATTCTCTTATACCTTGCCCAGGTATCGGTCGGGCCGTAACAATACCAGTGCCCGATATGGAGCCGAGCCGCCGAAGGGTAAATGAACATAACCAGGCAGTAATATTTGCTGCCGGCCTCATTCATATCAATCTTGAAGAGATTGGTATCTTCCCAGTATTTCTGCCACTTTGTCTCTATGCGGGCAGGCTCATACATATCCATAAAACCTCATCTGAAAAGCCCGAGCCTGCGGCAATTGCTGATTATTATCCGCGACGCCTCTTTTGGGCTGTCGGCAATGCGCAGGAGCGATATATCCTCCTTCGAGATGCATCCTTCTTTCAGCAAACGAGTGCGAGCCCAGTCAATAAGCCCCTTCCAGTATTTCGAGCCAAATAACACAATCGGAAAATGCTTAATCTTCTCTGTCTGCACAAGTGTAAGGGATTCGAAGAGTTCATCTATCGTGCCAAATCCGCCGGGGAAGATAAGAAAGGCAACAGAATATTTTACAAACATCATCTTTCGGACGAAGAAATAGCGGAAGTGAAGATGTATGTTCTGATATACGTTCGGAACCTGTTCTTCGGGAAGCTCGATATTACACCCCACAGAGGTGCCTCCCGACTTAGATGCCCCAAGATTAGCCGCCTCCATAATCCCGGGGCCGCCGCCTGTAATAATGGTAAGTCCTGCCCGGGATAGTCTCTCAGAGGTCTCTACTGCCGCTTTATAATACTGGCTCCCTTTGTCAAATCTGGAGGAGCCAAAGATGGCCACTGCCGGCCCCACTCTGGAGAGGGCGTCAAAGCCCTCAACAAACTCCCCCAGAATTCGAAATACTCTCCATGAGTCCTTAGTCCGAAAATCCTTCTCCTTCTTAACTGTCTCTAACAACTCCCGCTCTTCATTGGCTATTCTTTTTTTCCTTGGCACCTTCTAACTCCTTATACGCCCACTTTCACACAAATCAGGGCAGACGCACAGTCATACCTTTCTCTACTTTGCCGCCGCCTTCCGTTATCGAGCAGATGGAAAGTTTTTTCTTGACAGTAATCACCTCGATTTTTCCAGCCACATCCAGCGATTCATCAAGCAGTTCCCCTGTATCCGGGTCTCTTATTTCTTCAGCCTTACCTACAGCGAAGAACTGTCCCTTTTGCACACCCTCCCTCTCTCCGCGATTGATGTAAACCCTGTCACCTTTCACAAGGACTACCGCCCCATTCCATGGAATATCCTCAAGTTGTTCAACAATATATTCCACAGCTTCATCGATAGCGGCTTCCACCGCTTTCCAAACATGTGTTTTCTTGAAACCGGAAAGGTTTGCGCCCCAGTCCTTATCTGTGAACCTTACTCCTAAACGGCTGCGGCTAGCCCTGCCAACAACTCTCTTCGAAGCGGCGATCTGCCCTGTGGTTGAGTCAACCACATATATCACTGCATTGATTTCTGCTGAATCTTTACTGCCGCCAAGCCGAAGCCCTTTTATTCTAATTCCCCCTGCTCCCCCGCTTGTGCTGTGCTGGAAATGGGTTATCTCTCCTTTTACGAGAAGCTGCGCCGGCGTCATATGTCCAATCTTTGGTTTTTTCTTCCCGCCGGCGAGTCTCCCGCTCGCACCAAGGTCCTGCTCACCCATCGCCTCACCACGCATATCACTTTCCCCAAGCACAATGAGACGGCCTGTCTGGTTAAGTGAATCTGTAAGAACAGCTCCGAAGGTATCCCCTATCGACCACTGTCCGCTCCAGCCGCACTTATTCTCAAACTTTGATACAGAAATGGAGTATCTGAGCCCTCCTTTTGCCTCTGTCTCCGCATAGGCCATTCCGGCAACGATTAACACAAGCACTACCGCCAACATCATCTTGGCTGTTCTCACAATTTTCCCTCCTCCTATTTGGCTATTTTACTCTTTTGATTTTATCATCTATTCTTACTGCGGGCAAGAACAAAAGTTGTTGATTTTTGTTTCTCATTCTGATATCCTAATGTACAGTGTAAATGTTCAGTGAGCACCGTATCAAGAGGTAGCCGCACCCTTCAGGGTGCGCAGGCTAAAGTCTGCGGCTACCACGAATGACGTGGTTTACTGAATGTTTAATGAGGCGGCTACAAAGGAGGATTAAAAATGCTTAAAACAAAGCGGTCGGTCAGGGTCTTGTGCAGGGTATTAGTCTGCGCTACGGCGGCGGTCATTTTCCTTGTGGCAGGACTCTGCCCGCGGGGAGTAGAGGCGGGGACACAAAAAAGCGAGTATGCCTCAAACCCCTTCATATCTGCGGCTAAAAATGTCCGGCCGGCGGTCGTGCAGATTACAACCTCGAAGATTGTCACCAAGCGATACTGGGACCCCTTTGGAGGCTTTGGTCTTGACAATCCCCTCTTTGATGAGTTCTTCGGCGGAAGACAACGCAGGCAAAGGCGCGAGGACAAACACAAGGAAGAAGGGCTCGGCTCAGGATTCATTGTCGATAAGGAGGGCTATATACTTACAAATTACCACGTCATTAAGGATGTAGACGAGATTCAGGTAAAGCTGTCTGGCGAAAAGGTAACCTACAAGGCAGAAGTAATAGGAGAGCCTGACATCGCCTGTGATGTTGCAGTCATCAAGATTGACGCAGGGCGTAAACTGCCTGCAGTCACATTTGGCGACTCCGATAAACTCCAGATTGGCGAGTGGGTTATGGCAATTGGAAATCCGTTTGGGCTGGAGCAGACCCTGACTGTAGGTGTAATAAGCGCAAAGGGGCGCTCGGGCTTTGCGGGGATGCCCCGGTATCAGGATTTCATTCAGACCGATGCATCCATTAACATGGGCAACAGCGGCGGACCCCTTGTCAATACAGCGGGTGAGGTGGTCGGGATAAATACCTTTATTATCTCCCCCTATATTGCCCACGGATTGGGTTTTGCCGTTCCTATAAACGTAGCGAAGGTCTCATACGGAAAGATTCGCAGTGTGGGCAAGGTGTTGAGGGGGTATCTCGGAATCATTCCACAGGACCTTGACCCTGCCATGGTGAAAAAGTGGAATCTGCCATCGGATAAGGGGGTAGTTGTAGGCGATGTGGAAGATGGGATGCCTGCCGATAAGGCAGGGCTGAAGGTTCAGGATGTCATTGTGGAATTTGACGGGAAGAAGGTTCTGGAGGAAGACCAATTTCGAAGAATGGTTGCTGACTCCCCTCCCGGCAAAAAGGTAAAGGTGCGGGTAATTCGCGAGGGGAAGACAAAAACACTTACCATTGCTCTCGGGGAGCTTCCCGTCGAGGGGGGCACTAAAAAGAAGGAGGAAGCAACCCACCTGGGGCTAAGGGTATGCGAGATTACCCCCGCCATTGCCGAGCGCTATAATCTTGGTAACGTTCGCGGGGTTCTGGTAACTGAGGTTGAGGGAGGAAGCCCTGCAGAAAGAAAAATCCTTGCAGGGGACATCATCAAGAAGGTAAATGCCAGGACTATTGTCAGCCTGAGTGATTACTACAAGGCACTTGAGGGGCTCAGCCCGGGGGACGATGTCATCCTCCATATTAAGAGAGGCAAAAACACAATATTTGTGGTTTTAAAGGCAGAATAGTTTGGTGGGCCAGACCGCAGACGAAGAGAAGGCAAGAAATTATGTCTTTCGCCTGCTCAGTTACCGGGCGCGGAGTATCCGGGAGGTTGAAGACAGACTTGAAAAAAGAGGGGTTACCCCGGAGGTAGGCAAAAAGGTAGTCGAAAATCTGGAGCAGCTTGGATTCCTTGATGATAAGGCATTTTCGTCCTCCTGGACGGAATCCCGTATAAGAGAGAAATCATACGGGAAAAGTCTTATCGCCTGGGAGCTCAGGCGAAAGGGTGTAGCGCAGGATATAATTACAAGGGTGCTCGAAAAGGCCTTCTCAGACATCGACGAGCGTGAGCTGGCGGTAAAACTTGCAAAAAAGAGGGTTAAACAGTTAGACGGACAGTCTCCCATCCCCTCACGTCTCTATGGGTATCTTGCGAGAAGGGGTTTCCAGTCCAATGTGATTATG
>CBDUUU010000073.1:0-4750 GCA_965370485.1 uncultured bacterium | reverse complement strand
AAGGGCTATACTTTTTTCTCTGACCTGCCTATTCTTTGGAAATCTTGATATGATAAGAATCTTTCTCAAATCCCCCTCAGGGAAGAATTTACGGG
This sequence comes from uncultured bacterium, assembly GCA_965370485.1. Taxonomy (GTDB): domain Bacteria; phylum NPL-UPA2; class JAUVJM01; order CBDUUU01; family CBDUUU01; genus CBDUUU01. The sequence goes on along the minus strand of CBDUUU010000073.1, from coordinate 4,655 downwards.
CCTCTTCTGCTGACGAGTCCTCGAAAGAATAGGCATCGGGATTGTTGATTATAACTGAGGGAAATAACTGTTCGGTGTGCCAGGTTCTTACTGTAACTGCCGCTGTTGAGATAGAGATGATATTCTTTCTATCGAGAATAAATGGCGGAGCCACCTTTGCCTCAGTGGAGTGGCGAAGGGAGTGGCGAGGGGAGGGTTTTAAGACAAAAAAAGGATGTCCCCCTCCTACAAAAAAGCCGTTTAACTGAAAGAACTCCCGGCTTAACCGCCTTGCTACGTTAGACATTTTTCTTCTCCCCGATGAGCCCGGCAATCTCTTCTGCCGTCTCTTGCGGACTTAGTTTGTCCGTGTTAATTTTATGGTTTGCCCATTTGTGATAGAGAGGACTGCGATATGAAAGCATCTCGCCAATTGTCTTCTCGGGGTAGGCTACATCTAACAGCGGCCTCTCTCCTTCTTTCTCCTTTGTTCTCTCCCTGATAAACCCGGCAGAGGCATCAAGCCAGACGATGATGCCGTTTTTCTGAAGTGCCTCCATATTTTCGGGCTTTAGTACCACGCCTCCTCCGGTTGCTATCACCTGGTTTTCCACGGTCGATACCTCTTTAACTGTCTCTGTCTCAAGCTTTCGGAAGTAATCCTCGCCAAATTCCGAGAAGAGCTCGCTTATCCCTGTGCCGGTCTTCTCTTCTATTATACTGTCAACATCGACGAATCTTTGCCCTAACTTCTCCGAAAGTATTCTGCCCGCCATTGACTTTCCTGTTCCCATAAAGCCAATCAGGACGATGTTTTTCATTTCCTGAGGCCCCTGCAATATGCGGCAAAGTTCCGCTTCATCTCGGTGAGTGTGTCTGCCCCGAATTTTTCCTGCAGCGCCTTTGCTATTTCTATGGCGCAGACCCCCTCGCCAATGACACTTGCCGCGGGAACGGCGCATACATCGGCCCTCTCCACCTCTGCGTAAACAGCCTCCTTTGTAATAATATCTACAGACCGAAGGGGACTCTTGAGAGTGGAGATTGGTTTCATTCCGCAGCGAAGTATTATGTCTTCTCCGTTTGTCATCCCGCCTTCCAGTCCGCCCGCATTATTTGATTTGCGAAAGAATCCCTTTCTGCGTGTATAGAGTATCTCATCGTGCGTCTTAGAGCCGCTTCTGCGCGAGGCCTCAACCCCCAGCCCTATCTCTACGCTCTTTATCGCCTGGATGCTCATAAGCGCCCCTGCAAGGCGGCCGTCTAACTTTCTATCCCAGTGTACATAAGAACCCAGCCCCGGCGGGGCGTCTCTTATAACGAGCTCAAAGATACCGCCGAGACTGTCGCCGGAGAGTTTCGCCTCTTCTATTTTTTTGAGCATCAGCCCCGTGGCATCCTTATCCGGACAGCGAAGTGGCGTTTTGTCAATATCCTGCAGGCTGAGCTTGCCCGCGGCATCGGGGGCCGCAGCCCTTATCCCCCCGATTTCCGTCACATAGCTCACTATGCCTATCCCGAATTCTACGAGAAGAGATATTGCCACTGCCCCGACTGCTGTCCGTGCGGCGGTTTCTCTTGCACTTGCCCTCTCGAGGATGGGGCGTATGTCGGTTTGCCCGTATTTCATCACACCTGCCAGGTCGGCATGCCCCGGCCTTGGCCTTGTAAGCGGAGGGAGGTTTCCCTCACCCCTCCAGTCCTTATTCTCTATCAGAAGTGTGATTGGCGCTCCTGTTGTCTTGCCGCCGGGAGACACACCGCAGAGCAATTGCACCTTATCTCTTTCAATCTTCATTCTGCCCCCGCGGCCATACCCCCCCTGGCGCCTTGAGAGCTCCTTGTTTATAATGCCCTCTTTTAATTCAAGTCCGCAGGGGACATCATCAATGATTGCCACCAGGCACCTTCCGTGCGATTGCCCGGCTGTCAGATAACGAAGCATTTTATTCTCCTTTAAGGGTTTATCACCAGCTTTGCCACATACCAGCTAATAAGAGATTCTCCCCAGATAATAGATATAAGTGAGGCAATGGCAAGATACGGCCCATAGGGGATATAGCTGTTTTTACTCTTTATCTTAATAATCAGGCCTGCTATCGAGCCAATAACCGAGGAGATAAAGACTGTAAGCAGGGCCAGTCTCCATCCTGCGAATGCCCCTATCATTGCCAGCAGCTTCACATCCCCTCCCCCCATTGCCTCCTTCTTGAAAATGGCCTTTCCCAGGATGCCGAGGGCATAAAGCACTCCGCCGCCTACGAGGATACCGGAGAGGGAGTCAAGGATTGCGGCGCCTCTAAGAGAAAAGAGAAGGTTCCATGGATGAGATGAGCCGTGAAGAGGAGGGTAAAGCACGCTTATCAAAAATCCAACAATTATTCCCGGGCAGCTTATGACGTCCGGGATTATTCTATGGTCAAAGTCAGTGAAGGTGGCAATGATAAGCCCGCAGCTTAATATTAAATAAGCCAGGAATTTTACCCCTGGTCCAAATGCAACAAGAAGTATTACAAACAGGGAGGCTGTGAGTAATTCTACTAAAGGATAGCGGGCTGAGATTGACTTCTTACAGTTTCTGCATTTGCCCCTGAGGGCAATATAGGAAAAAACAGGGATATTGTCGAACCAGGCGATTGGGTGCTTGCAACCGGGGCAGAATGAGCCCGGGTGAACTATTGAGAGCCCTCCCGGAAGTCTGTAGATGCATACATTTAAGAAACTACCGATAACAAGTCCGAATAAAAAGACTATGATTTCCATCAAAAATCTACCTCGTGTTTTTTCGCCGCCTCTCTCATTACCTCAATGGGAGGCTCTGCCCCCGTCCAGAGCTTAAAAGAGGCTGCTCCCTGGTAAATCAGCATCCCGAGCCCGTTTACCCACCGCGCGCCGGCCTGCCTGGCTAAGCTGAGGAGAGGGGTAAGGGGCGGGCTATAGACTATGTCAAAGACTGCGTGCCCGGCTCCGAGGCACCCTTGCTCTATTATAGCGCCTGGTGCATCCGCATTCATCCCGAGGGGGGTTGCATTCACGAGCAGCTCACAGCCTCGGACCTCATCTGAGGTTTCTCCCTTGCTGAAGCGGATTGCTCTTGTCTGAACCTCAGGGAAATTTTGCTTTATCTCATTTACAAGCCTCCCCCCCCGCTCAGGTGTTCTGTTGGCGATAACGAGCTTACTTACCTTCTCCCGGGCAAGTGCAAATGCGATTGCGCTCCCTGCGCCCCCTGCCCCGAGAATGACCACCTTCTTCCCGCGGGCAGAAAAATGCAGGTCCTCACTCAGGGATGTGATAAATCCCTCTCCGTCTGTGCTGCAGCCGATGAGTTTCCCCTCTCTTACGACGATTGTATTAACTGAGCGGGTAAGGGCCGCCTCATCCATTACCTCATCCAGATATTTGACTGCCTCTCTCTTATGGGGGATTGTAAGATTTACGCCGCCTATCCCGAGGGGGATAAGCCCCGCTATTGCCTCTGAAAGATTTGAGGGTTCCACTTTAAAGGGAAGGTAGATGTAATTCAGCCCCGTGTGGGAAAATGCGGCGTTGTGCATTGCCGGTGAGAGGCTGTGTCCCACAGGCCAGCCAAATACGCCGACTATCTTCGTCTTTCCGTCTATCCTTAACATTGGGGATAGTATAGTGGCGGGAATCTTTCTTCCGGCGGCTTAACGGTTACGCTCTATTTTGTTCAGGATCTCTCGTGTAGGCTCAACCTTATTTAATGAATAGAAATGTAACCCTGGGGCCCCGCCTGCAAGCAATCCGTTACACTGCTTAACTACAAACTCCACTCCCGCCTTATAGGTAGCCTCATCATTGCCGTCGAGCGGCTTAAAGATATCGTGAACCTCTTGAGGAATAGTGGCCCCGCAGGTCTTGCAAAACCTGAGCAGTGTCTGGTAATTTGTTATCGGTATGATGCCGGGAATGATACGCACATTGACCCCGGCCTTCTTCGTTCTTTCTAAATATTCGAAATAGTCTTTGTTATCGAAGAAAAGCTGTGTGATTACAAACTCACCACCGGCATCTATCTTAATCCTCAGATATTTTGAATCGGTTTCTTTATCCGGACAGTCAATATGTCCTTCGGGAAAACCGGCAACGCCGATGCTGAAGAAATCGCCATGAGCGCGAATGAGCTCAATCAGCTGATAACAATACTCCAGGCCGTCGGGAGCCGGGATCCAGGATTCTTCGTCCTCGGGCGTATCGCCGCGCAGAGCAAGGATATTACGAATATTCCTTCTTTTCATTTCCCCGGTTATTCTTCCTAATTCTTCTTTGCTATGCCTAACGCATGTAAAATGGTGCATTACCGGCACCTCGAAGCGCCTCTGAAGCTCATCCGCAATCTCAATAGTCTTTTCCCTGGTGGAGCCGCCGGCCCCATAGGTTACCGAGAACCAATCCGGCACAAGTTCTGCAAAAGCGCTTGCAGTTTCAAAAAGTTTTGTTTCTCCTTTTTCTGTCTTTGGCGGGAAAAACTCGAAAGAATAAGTCCGTTTCTTCTCCTTTAAAATGTCCGATATCTTTCTTATCATCCTCTAAATCCTCCTCCTTTCTTCCATCCTTGACTTCGCCAAAAATCGCACACATATCCCTCTCACAAATGCAATTGTACACAATTGCAGCAATCCTGTCAATGGGCGAAATTTTTGTATTTGACG
>CBDUUU010000072.1:0-4878 GCA_965370485.1 uncultured bacterium | reverse complement strand
TTTGGCTTGAAGGAAGGGTCACAGCCGATAGAAATCACTCGGGCAGCGCTGAGTGCGGCAGGCAGAGCCGGGCACACAGTAGTTCTGATTGACACTGCAGGCAGGCTTCACATTGATAGGGAGCTTACAGCTGAGCTCAGTGAGATGAAGAAGATTTCTTCTCCCGATGAGGTCCTTCTGGTTGCAGACGCAATGACAGGGCAGGATGCGGTGAACTCAGCAGCTGCATTTAACAAGATTATAGGGATTGATGGGATAATTCTTGCAAAGCTGGACGGGGATGCCCGGGCAGGTGCAGCACTTTCAATAAGGGCGGCAACCGGCAAGCCTATAAAATTCATAGGGGTTGGTGAAGGAACGGATGAGTTAGAGCCCTTTCACCCGGAGCGAATGGCGGGGAGAATTCTCGGGATGGGGGACGTCTTAGGGCTTGTGGAGAAGGCAGGAGCGATGGCAGAAGAAAAAGAGCTGGAAAATGTTCAGAAGGCGATGGGGAGAGGACGCCTCACGCTCGACGATTTTCTAAAACAGCTCAAACTGGTGAAAAAACTCGGGCCGCTGGAGAATATCTTAGAGATGCTCCCCAACTTCCGCGGTATGAAAGGGGCCTTTGACAAGAAAGATATTGCGCACGTTGAGGCAATCATTATGTCAATGACCCCGAAAGAAAGGCAGGACTACCAGATTATCAATGGGAGCAGACGCAGAAGAATCGCAGAAGGAAGCGGCACCAGCATACAGGAGGTAAACAGGCTGCTCAAACAATTCGTTCAGGTAAAAGGTCTCTTAAAGGACGTAGGAAAGATGAAAAAGGGCATAAGGGGGGAAATGAAATGGCAACTGTAATAAGACTGAAAAGGACAGGCGCAAAGAAAAATCCATCCTATCAGCTGATTGTGACTGATTCTCGAAGGGCCGCCTCATCAGGCAAATCCATCGAGATTCTCGGGCACTACCATCCATTGTCAAGTGACAAGGAGGCAGTTGTTAACAAGGAAAGGGCACTCTACTGGCTTGGGGAAGGTGCGCAGGTCTCAGATACAGCCAGAGATATATTCAAGAAGAAAGGCATTCTGTAAGAATAAATGAGAATCGATATCCTGACACTCTTCCCTGATATGTTCAGGGGGGTCTTTGATGCAGGCACAGCCGGCAGGGCCGTAAAGAAAGAACTACTTGAGCTCCATATCCATAACATCCTCGACTTTGCCCCCCCTCCGCGCAGGACAGCTGACGACCGCCCATACGGAGGGGGCTGCGGGATGGTTATGAAACCCGAGCCTATCTTTCTGGCATCCTCCGAGATTAAAAAAGAGGCTGCAAATGCAAGAGTAATCCTGCTAACCCCCCAGGGGCAGACTTTCTCTCACGAGAAGGCTAAGAGGCTCTCTCAGGAAATGTCTCTCCTTCTTATCTGCGGCCACTATGAGGGCGTTGATGAGAGGGTTGCCCTGGATCTGGCAGACGAAGAGCTTTCAATCGGAGATTATTGCCTGAGCGGAGGAGAGATTGCCTCAATGGTTATTATTGACGCCGTTTCACGCCTTATCCCGGGCGTTTTAGGAAAAGAGGGCTCAGCGGTTAATGACTCTTTTTATGAACACACCCTGGACTGGCCCAACTACACCCGCCCGGAGAATTATTGCGGGATGCCCGTGCCGAAAATCCTTCTCTCGGGAAACCATGCGGATATAGCCCGCTGGCGAAGAAAAGAAGCGCTCAGGCGAACGCTTAAGAGAAGGGCTGACTTGCTTGAGAGGGCGGAGAAATCTGCCGAAGATATAAAACTTCTCAAAGAAATACAGGAGGAAGAGAATGAGTGAAGAAGAGAGACCCCGGAAAGAGATGCCGAGTTTCAGGGTGGGGGATATGGTGGAGCTTAAGATAAAGGTCGTTGAGGGGGACACCAAAAGGACTCAGCGCTTTAAGGGCACTGTTATCCGCAAAAGGGGCAGCGGCCCAAGTAAGACCTTTACCGTTCGCCAGATAATTGGCGCAGAGGGGGTTGAGAGGATATTTCCCCTCGCCTCTCCGTCCCTGGAGGACATTCGGGTCCTGCGGAAGGGAGATGTCAGGCGGGCAAAACTCTATTATCTCAGGGAGAGAAAGGGAAAGAAAGCCCGCCTTTAACGACCTCCAAATGCTAAGGTACGAAGAGGAACTTTACAAGAAGGGTATCAGGCTCGTTGCCGGGGTGGATGAGGCAGGGCGCGGTCCCCTCTCAGGCCCCGTCGTGGCAGGCGCTGTTATTTTCTCCCCGGGGGCCAGGATAGACGGTGTCCGGGATTCAAAACTGCTCTCTCCTAAAAAAAGGGAAGAGCTCTTCAACAAAATCTGCAAGGTGGCAGAGGCTGTCGGGATTGGGATAGTCAGTGAAGCAATAATAGACAGGGTGAATATCCTTCAGGCAACATATCTGGCTATGAGAAGGGCGATAGACAGCCTTTCGGTCAGGCCGGAGTATCTGCTGGTGGACGGCAGGGGGCTGCCAGGAACAAACATCCCTCAGCTTGCAATCATAGGAGGGGACAGACTGAGCAGGTCAGTTGCCTCCGGTTCAATCATCGCCAAGGTCACCAGAGACCGAATAGTAACAAGGCAGGGCAAGCTCTTCCCGCAATATGGGTTTGCGGTCCATAAGGGGTATCCAACCAGGAAACATCTGGAAGCGCTTCGCAAATATGGGCCCTGCCGATTCCACCGCAGGTCCTTCAAGCCAGTAAAGTCACTCTGCAAGAGACACTATGAAAAAGTCCCGTCTTGAGCTTGGCTCACTCGGCGAAGAGCTCGCATCCCAATATATACGCCAGAGGGGATACCGCATCCTCGAGAGAAATTGCCGCAGCAGGATGGGTGAAATTGATATAATCGCCCGGGATGGGGAAACAGTTGCCTTTATTGAGGTAAAGACCCGCTCCTCAGATAGATACGGCTCACCGGCGGATTCTATTACAAAGGCAAAACAGTCACGGCTGATAAGGTCTGCCTCATATTATCTGAAAAGGCAGAGAAACCAGCCTGAGTGCCGCTTCGATGTTGTCTCCATAATCATAGGGCAGGATAACAAACCACGCAAGATTGAGCTCATAAAGGATGCATTCTCAGTTTCTACTTAGAAAAAAGCAATGCGGATGCTTCAATTTTTAGCTGCCTGCTATCGGCGCTGAAAACCACTCTGCCGCCAATGGGCAGGATATTACAGCCGTGTCCATGCCCATAGGGGACCTCTTTAATAACAGGAATATCAACTGAGTCCATAAGCTCCCTAATTACATCCTCGATGGTTCCATCAGAGGGGTCTCGGGAGAAGCAATCTACAAATCTGCCCAGCACGAGTGCCGAAATTCTCTTAAACACGCCGGCAAGACGAAGCTGAGCAAACATCCTGTCCACACGATAGGGCTGCTCCCGCACCTCCTCCAGCAGCAGAACCGCACCATCAACCTGCGGCAGATAATCGGTGCCTAGTAATCCTGTAACCAGAGTGAGACATCCCCCAATCAACGGTCCTTGAAAATCAGCGGGATTACAAACCTCAAGGTTTTCAAAGCACTGCGGTTCATTTGCCAGAGCCTTCCGCAGTGATGTTTCAACTATGGGGTCAAGATGCCCATCCTTAAAACTCCTCACCAGAGTAATACCGGAATAACTGATTAAACAGGACCTTGTCAAAAACGCAAGCTGGAGTGCGGTAGTATCGCTGAAACCCAAAAAGGGCTTTGGATTGCTGCGGATAAGCTCATAATCAAGCATATCAAGCAGGCGCATGCTGCCATAACCGCCTCCGGCAGTGAATATCGCTTTCACACCGGAATTCGCGAAGAACTCCATTAAATCATCCGCCCTTTCTTTGTCGCTGCCGGCAAGAAAACGCCTTCGGGAGAAGACAGCCGTCCCGAGCCTGACCTCAAACCCCTTTTTACGGAAGTAATTAATCCCGTCGTCCAGCTCTCCGGGGGCAAAAGGACTTGCCGGGGCAACAATACCTATGGTATCACCCGGCTCGAGATGGCAGGAAACTATCATTTGAGTTTTCTTAGAAAATCCCTGGCAAACGCAGTCAGTGTATCATCACGGGCACCCATAACCACCACCCGGTCACCCTTCCTGACATTCTTAAGAAGATAATCGCCAATCTCCTCCCTGGCGGCAAAAAAACGGGCGGCTCTTCCGCCGGCGTTAATATCCTTCACCAGGTCAGCAGAAGAGATATCCCTGGCGGCAGTACCGCCCGGATAGAAAATTTCGGGCATAAGCAGCAAATCATCCTCACCCAGACCGTTTATAAATGACTCCACCAACCCCGTCCGCAGAAAACGGGCGGGCCCAAACCCATGCGGCTGGAACACTACCAGCAGCCTCCCGGGATATTCCTTTAAAGCAGTAAGACACGCTGTAACCTCGGCAGGGTTATGAGCGAAATCATCGATTACCGTCACGCCGGCGGCGCTGCCCAGAAACTCCAGACGGCGCCTGATACCCTCAAAGCCCCGCAGTGCCTCAGCACTGCGGGCAAGCTCGATTCCCAACAGCTCACCGACAGCCATTGCCGCCAGCGCGTTGGACACATTGTGTCTGCCATAAACAGAAAGTCCCGCCTCAACACCATTAACCTTAAACCTCATACCGCCGGAAAGCGGTTTTAGGTCAACGGCATTTATTTGAGCTTGGGAATTCTCAATGCCAAAGGTAACGGTCCTCTTATTCGCCCGGCAGAACCCTGCCGCCTCGGGACAATCAAGATTGACCACCGCGCCATCATTGGCCCTCTTCAGGAAATCGCCAAGGAGTACCTTTAACTCAACAAGGGTTTTGTGGTCAAGGGTAATGTTGGTTACCACCGCAATCGAAGGAAAATAAAGGCCGATACCGCCGTCG
>CBDUUU010000071.1:0-4902 GCA_965370485.1 uncultured bacterium | reverse complement strand
ACTGTTCTTAGATACCGGAGTCCAAAAGGAATACGGATATAATTATAAACACGCCAGGTAATGGCGGAAGAGAGGCTCATAACGAAAATCACGGCAAGCCCCATTCCAATAGCAGGACCTGTCTGTTTTGATACGCCAATGTATGGACACAGGGCGAGGTATCTGGAGAAGACGAAGTTATTTATCAGAGAGGCGCCGATGAAGATTAATAATAACTCTTTTAGCTCAATCATTTTTTCTCTTTTGCTCCCATCAAATTGAATAACCCTAATAAGAATGCAATTGTAAAGAATGCGCCTGAAGGCAAAAGCATTATTGACAGCGGCTTAAAGCCTGGGAGTAAGGTAAGCCCACAAAGACTGCCTGTTCCGAGGGCTTCTCGAATTGCAGATATAAGGATGAGTGATAACGTAAAGCCTACCCCCATACCAAGTCCATCGATTGTGGAGGGAAGAGGGCTATTCTTAGAAGCAAATGCCTCTGCCCGCCCTAAAATTATACAATTCACCACGATAAGTGGGACATATATTCCCAATCGTTTGCTAAGCTGGGGTTCGTAGCCGGCAAGAACCTGCTCGACCACAACCACAAAGGTGGCAATAATGACAATAAAGCATGGGATTCTGATTGCCTCCGGGATTGACTTTCTGAATATTGAGATAATGAGGTTTGAGCCGACAAGGACAAATGTCATAGCAAGCCCCATGCATATAGCATTTCCGATTGATGTTGAGACGGCAAGCGTCGGGCACAGACCAAGCATCAAGACAAAGACAGGGCTTTCCTTGACGAGCCCTTTTGTGAAATTATGTAACTGGCTCATTTTTACAAGTCTTCCGACGCGATTAACTGCTCTAATTTCCCGGTGATTGCTTTGATGACCGCACAGGATGAAATGGTCGCCCCCGTGATTGTATCCACATCGTCTAAGTCCTTTGCGCCTCTGCCTTTAAATTGCTTAAGAAATTTTTCTCCCTCTATTTTTGCCCCGAGCCCCGGGGTTTCCTTTTGTCCCAGAACCTTAACGCACATGATTTTTGCCTGGGGATTCACGCCGACGATAACCCGGATAACACTGCTATATCCCTTTTTCTTCGCAATAAATCCATATCCTGCTATCTCCTTCTTTGCGGACGTCTTATAAACAATATAATATTCGGCTCCATCTTTTTTTACAGGCTCTATGGCTCCTGTTCCTGCCTGTGGAAGGACCTCACAGAGTGCCTTTGCCGTCTCTTCCCGCTGCGCATCTTCTATCCTCCCCTTTGTCTGCTCATTAACGAAGGCAAGGATAGCTGCACTCCCCCCTGCTATCAGCATCAGTTTAACCCCAAGCTTGAGAAAATCAGGCATTTCGGTTTTCTCCAAATCGTACAGGTTTAATGTAATGGTCGATGAGCGGAACCGCAGCATTCATAAGAAGAATGCCAAACATTACCCCCTCCGGGTAGCCACCGTATGTGCGGATGATGGCGGCAATAATGCCCGCACCTCCTCCAAAGATAAGTTTTCCTTTTTTTGTGAGGGGTGTGGTTACCGTATCGGTTGCCATAAAGAATGCCCCGAGTAGCGCACCGCCTGAGAAGAGCTGAAAGGGTACATTTCCGGAAAATGGCGTGGTTACTCCCGGCAGCCACAGAAACCATGAGAAAAGTCCAAGCCCTAAGAGAAAACTCACCGGAATATACCACTTGATGTAACCTCGAAAAAGAAGATAGAGACCCCCAATGAGCAATAAGACAGCCGAGGTTTCTCCGAGAGAGCCTCCTGCATTTCCTGTGAACAGCCTCCATATGAAAGAAGAGGAATATAATTTGTCTATTGTAGATGCCGCCGCTGTTTTAATGCTCATAGCCGATTCAGGGTCAATCAGGACCCTATGAGCCTCCTTCAGGGCGGTCAAGGGGGTGGCGGAGGTAACCGAATCTATCGAGAGACTGCCTGCGCGCGGTGGCAGCCAGCTTGTAGTCATATAGCCGCTATATGAAACAAGAAGAAAGAGTCTCCCGCCGAGGGCAGGGTTAAATATATTATGCCCGAGCCCCCCGAAGCTCTGTTTAACCACGGCAATGGCGAAGAATGAGCCGAGGGCAACCATCCATAGGGGGATATTTTGCGGCAGGTTCAGGGCGAGCAATAATCCTGTAAGGAAGGCGCTCCCATCGCCTATGGTTATATCTTTTTTTCTAAGCCCCAGACAGGCGGCCTCGGTGAAAATGGCAGATAGAATGCCTACAGCTATAATAAGCCCTGCCCTGAGGCCGAAAAAATAAACTGCCCCGCAAGCCGCAGGCAAAAGGGCAAGGCCAACCGACCACATAACCCTTGATGTTGTAAGCGGGGTTCGGATATGCGGCGATGAAGATGTTATCAGCAAGGTTTTACTTTTCCCTTAGATACTTGATTTCCGTGAGTGCCTTTGGCCAGGCAAGCTCTGCATAGAATCTATGACCCTCTTTACCGACAACAAGGTGGCAGTGTTTCTCTGCCCCTGCGGCGCGGTATATTTTCTTTAGTTGGCGATATGCCTTGCGAACCCCGTAAACGGGGATAATCTCATCCTTCTCTCCTGCCACAATCACGACAGGGCGGGGGACAAAGAGCCCCATAACATCCGGCAATTCGGCATATTGATATAGCGAGGGGACGTAATTATCGGCACAGTGATAGATTGACATAATTGAATCCTGAAATGTGCAAAACATACCGGAGGGCATAGCGAAGCGGATGCGCGGCAATAGCGCCGCTGAGTATATAGAGGTGAGACCGCCGCCTGAATTTCCCATTATTCCAAGACATCTGAAATCAACATCCCCGCGCGTCTCAAGATAATCTATTGCCCTGTCTACATCGAATATCCGCTCCCCGAGGAGCGTCCGTCCGAGCATCAGGGAATGCAGGATAGCGTCATGACAGGGATGCGGAGATATCTGCTTCTGCAAATTTTCCTTTCTTTCACCCATAGAGCGCTGTTCAATGCACAATGCGGCAATCCCCCGTGACATACAGCCCAGGGCAAAGTCCCTGTCTCCTTCGACACTTATTGCCCTGCCTTCATCTCTCTGGTCCACTGCAATGGAGTTATGCATGCCTGTGGTATGACCCTGCAGACAGACCATAAAGGCATATGGGGGACTTACTGTTTTTGGAAGGCAGATATAGGCAGGGACATCCACGCGGGGCTCAGCCGTGTAAACAATCTTCTCGATAACGCCCAGGGGATGGTCGCGCCTCCACAGGGTTCTCACATTGAGAGGCACGCGCTTCCCGGGCATTTCGCCGATGAGCTGGCGAAGTTTTGCGCGAAGCCTGCGCCGCCATATAACCACATCTCCACCGCGATATGCCAGAGACTGCCTGGCATGAGCCATCAAATACCTGTGAAATACCGACGGGGCAAGATTCAACCTGCGTTTTTGGTTCATTGTATGGGCGGTTCGCGAACCGCCCCTACGGCCATAACCGTCTTGTTGAGTATCATAATGGTTGTCAGAGGCCCTACCCCACCGGGGACAGGGGATATATAAGATGCCTTCTCTGCCGCCTCCTCAAAGGCAACATCCCCGACTGTGCGCATTTTCTTTTTGCCGTCTTTCAAAACAGGTTTTCCATCCTCATCAAGAAGAGGGACGCGGTTTATCCCAATATCAATGACTATTGCCCCTTCCTTGACCATATCCCCTCTGATAAGACCCGGCTTACCCACTGCAACCATAAGAATGTCAGCGCCCCTTGTATGTGAGGCGAGCTCGCGGGTGGCTATATGACAGACGGTTGGTGTTGCCGATTCCATCATAGAGGCAAGGAAGAGAAGAGTAAGGGGCTTCCCTACTATCTCGCTGTGCCCCACGATTGTAACCTCTTTGCCTTTTAGCTCAACCCCTGAGCTTTTTAAAAGCTCCATCGCCCCTGCGGCGGTGCATGGGATAAGTCCATCTGTCTGCCCGTAAACGAGCGCCCCTATGTTAGAGGGATGTATCCCTTCTACATCCTTCCCTGGGTTAATCTCTCTTTGCATTCTGCGGGCATCCAGGCCCTCAGGAAGGGGCATCTGGAGGATGATGCCTGTAACGGCCTCATCTCCATTAAGCCCTCTGATGAATTTCAGAAGTTCTTCTTCGCCGGTTGAGTCAGGCAGCTCATGCAGTTTGTAGCCGATTCCGAGCTCCTCACAGCTCCTTGCCTGATTCTTTACATAAATTCTGGAGGCCGGATTTTCACCCACCTGCACTGCACTTAGAGACGGGGTCTTGCCGTCTCTAGAGAGTCCTGCAACCTTTTCCCTCAATTCCTCCTTTATCTTACCCGCCAGCTCCTTTCCATCAAGTATCTTTGCTTTCATATTACCTCCTAATCTTAACCCATCAGCTTTCCGTACTTAACCCCGGAATCTATATAAGAGATGATGTTTTCCTGAACCTTCTTGCCCAATGGGGTGGTAAGAGGCATTGCAGTGGGGCAGAGAATAAATCCTCCATCTGACTTCGTCCCATCTCTAATTGCCTTCTGAACTGCATTTTCCACGTCCTTTTTTGTTCCTGTCTCTAAGAGTCTTTCTTCAATATTGCCAATCAGCGTAACTTTAGTTCCCAGAATTTCTCCTGCCTCATCTAGTTCGATGTCACCATCAGGCGGCGGCTCTATCGGGTCAGTTGCATCTATTCCCATCTCGACAAAAGACCTCAACACCTGTTTTATTTTACCATGAGAGTGAAGTCTGGCAAGCGCCCCGTACCGGTGTAAAAGAGTTATCAGTTCTTTATCATAGGGGGTAACAAGACGGTCAAATGCCTCCGGCGGAAGATAAGGGGGCGTGGCATATTCAGGGCCAACTACGCGATACAGGGTAACTGCCCCACTTTCCAAGATATATTGCAGGTAGTTGTAAATTCTTTCCTGAAA
>CBDUUU010000070.1:0-4929 GCA_965370485.1 uncultured bacterium | reverse complement strand
CCGTGCGGGCCGCCCTCACCGGGCACCTGGTCTTTACCACGCTTCATACAAATGCTGCTGTGGGGGCTGTAAGCAGGCTTGTTGATATGGGGGTGGAGCCATATCTTGTCTCTTCCTCGGTTATTGGCGTGCTTGCCGAGAGACTTATCCGCCTCGTCTGCCCCAAGTGTAAGAAAGAGGCACAGGTCCCGCCTCAGCTGGCGCAGAAGCTGGGGTTATCCACTGATACGCAGGTTTTTGAGGCGGTTGGTTGTTCCCTTTGTGCCAAGACCGGTTACAAGGGAAGGACCGGAATCTTCGAACTGTTATCTATTAGTGATGAGATTCGGGCTCTCATCGTGGCAAAGGCGCCTTCCATCGAGCTGGAAAGAGAAGCCGCAAGTGCAGGGATGATGAGCTTGAGGGATGATGGGCTCGAGGAGGTAAGGCAGGGTAAGACCACAATCTCTGAGGTTCTGCGTGTTACCTGATTTTTACAGGAAGGGAATGAAATGAATAGGTATAAAATGTTTTTTGTGTTGCTCGCGGTGGTTTTTTCGGGCATTTTGTTGGCGGGGAAGGGGCGTGTTCAGGGGATTGGCTGCCTCCTTGAGGCAGATGAGGCCTATACTGCTGCTGATTATTACGATGTCAGGGTTGTGCTGTCCTGGGATTCGACTTATTGCAATATGGACCTTTATGTAAGAGAGCCAACAGGTGAGACTGCCTCTTGCTGGAATCCAAGAACTTCGGCAGGCGGGGAGATTGGATATTATGATAGCGAGGAGGTGTGGCATTCGGGAGACAGCGGAGACAATCTTGCTCCTGAGGTGTACCGCCTGGAAGAGGGTTCACAGGGTGGATATGAGATTAGGGTGCATTTCCCGGGGGATATCTCTAAGGATGTTGTCAAGGCAAGGATTTTCGTAACGATGCATGAGGGCACCTCCGGTACAGAGTTCAGGCAATTTTCTAAAGATTTTGGGCTCGGAGAGCAGTGGTGGTCGGCGGGCAGTTTTACATTCACCCCTCTGCCTGGCAGCGGTGCCTGTTTTGTGGCAACGGCGGCATATGACTCGCCTCTTGCCGGGGAGGTGAGGGTCCTCTCATCTCTGCGCGACAGATACCTTTTGACCAACGGGATGGGCAGGGCACTTGTTTGTCTCTATGAAAGGACAAGTCCTCCCTTTGCCTGTTTTATATCTAAGAATGCGTACCTGAAGAAGATGATAAGGATGGAGCTTGTGCCCTTCCTGAAGTTCGGTAGGATTCTCCTCAGGGAAAATTGAAAACAATTGCCATTACCAATCAAAAGGGCGGATGCGGAAAGACTACAACCGCCATTAACCTGAGCGCCTGCATCGCAGAGAGAAATTTCAGGGTTTTGCTCGTTGATTTGGACCCTCAGTCCCATGCAAGCCTTGGATTTGGGGTGGAGATATACCAGCTTAAGAGGTCGATGTATGAGGTGCTTACCGTCCCGGAGTTTAAGCTGGCTGAGATTATCCAGCCCACCTGTGTGCCTAATCTGAATATCGCCCCCTCTAACATTATACTCTCAGGCGCAGAGCTGGACCTGGTTAATGTAATTGGCAGGGAGTCTGTCTTGAAGGACAAGCTAAGCGAGATTAACGGTAATTACGATTATATCTTCATCGATTGCCCCCCTTCGCTGGGGCTTCTTACAATAAATGCCATGACGGCCTCTGATGAGGTCTTAATCCCTGTTCAGACCCATTATTTCCCCCTGGAGGGGGTGAGACAGCTTCTTAGCACTATTAATCTTGTTAAGGGCAGGCTTAATCACAGGCTGGAGATTGTGGGCATTCTGCCTACCTTTTATGACGCAAGGACGAACATAAGCACGGATGTTTTAATGGGAATAAGGGAGCATTTCGGAGAAAAGGTGTTTCGGGCGATGATTAATACAAATGTTAAGTTAACAGAGGCCCCCAGCAGGGGAGAGCCCATAACAATGTATGAGCCTAAATCTAAGGGCGCCTGTGATTATAACCAGTTAGCCGAGGAGATTTTGTCCGTTGGAAAACCCTAAGAAGAAATCAGGGCTTGGCAGGGAGGTCTCTGCTATCTTTGGGAAGAGGGGAGACTCAAGAGAGAATGCTATCCCTTCTTTTTTCAGAAAATCCTCGCCTCTTACGTCTTTTCGAGGATGCCTTCGCAGGGCCAGGGCGCGCATAATAGCGGCCCTGGAGAAAACAGTTGTCCCTATAGGCGGCGTGGGTGCGGTAACGGGGCTGGATATTGGAAAAAGCTCTATCAGGGTTGTTCAGGTCTTCCAGAGATTTAGAAGCATAAGGCTGTTAAGCCTTGCAAAGGAAGAGATTCCCGCTAAGTCTACCGGTTTCGAAAGAGAGAGGTTTATAGAGAATGCCCTGAAGAAAATCCTTGGAAAGGTTAAGAAGGGTAAGGTCGTCAGCTCTATTTATAGCCCGCATATCCAAACCCGCGTGGTGAAGCTGCCTCCCACCCCGCCTGAAAAATTAAGGGAGTCCCTCAGGGCGATTCTTAAGAGACAGCTTCCTTCCGGGTTAGAGGGTAAGGTCATTGACTACGCGGAGATTAAAGGAACAAGAGGGAAGAAGCTCCCGCAGCCTGTGGTCCAAACGGTAATCTCTCCCGCCTCGCTCATAGAGGAGAGAGAGGCGCTGCTGAAGAAATTTGACCTTAGCTTGATTGCTATCGAAACTGCCCCTTTTGCACTTGCCCGGCTTTTTCAGAGCAGGGACCACACCGCTGTCCTGAACATAGGGGCGCAGACATCGAGCTTAAATATAATCTGCGAGGGAGCTCTTCTCTTCAGCAGGAACCTGCCCTTTGGCGGGGGCATCCTTACCGAGGCCATTATGCAGGCTCTCGAGCAGCAGGATTATAACAAGGCAGAAAGGTTGAAGAGAGAGCATGGTGTATCCGGAGGTGAGGATGAGAAGATTTACCGGGCACTTCTTCCTCCACTCGAGAGATTTGTTCGGGATATTCGGTTTTCCCTTGAATATTATCACAGGCAGGCGTCAATAGGACCTTCTACCATTGGCAGGCTCATTTTGAGCGGGGGCGGAAGCAGGCTCAAGGGTCTTGCCGCCTTTCTTGCAGAGAATTTGAAGATGACCGTAGAACAGATGACTGAGGTGCCTGTCGGGCTCAAGATTGGCGGTGAACTGCGTTCCTCACCGCTTCTGGAGGAATTGTGCTCGTCTTTTCTGACGGGGATTGGGCTTGCCCTTAGGAAGAATGAGTGGGCTGCCAAAAGTGTCAATCTTGCCCTGGAGAAGAAATCCCCTTTTTTCCGGGTCAAATGGAGAGAGCAGCTTCCAAAACTCACCGCCCCTGCCGTAGCCTTTCTTACTCTTGTTTTTTGCCTTCTTGATTACATCCCGGGCGCCCTGGAGGCAGAGTCTCATCGAAGGGAGATGGAGGCAAAGGAGAAGGCGCTTGCCTTTGCTGAGGCAAGGGGTGCCGTTCTTAAAGAGAAGCAGGAAGAGGTGAGCCGGGAGATTACAAAATGGGCTGAAATATGGGATAAAAAGAGGGAGAAACTTGCCTCTCTAAAGGGGGCAGCGAAGAAGGCAGTGATGTTTTCAGATGTCCTTATGGAGTTGGGCTCTCTTACGCCCGGGGATGTGTGGCTGAGGTCATTCACTCCCGAAAAGGACCTCTTGAAGATAACAGGTTCTTCTCTGAGTAACGACTCTGTCGGTAAATTTATGACTTGTCTAATTGAGTCCGTCTTTTTTGATGAAGTAAGTTTTTTAAGCAGTGAGAGGAATGAGGAAGAGAAGGTTGTGAATTTTGAGATTGTCTGTAAGATAAACCATGTTGGTAAAAAAGCGAAAAATGATTAACTTGTCATGCCGAACTTGTTTCGGCATCTAATACCCTATAACGGGGTCCAAGCTGATTAGGGGGAAGATGGGACAGAAAGAAAGAGAAAAGCTCCTTCTTATTTTTCTTGTGCCGGCGGTTATCTGGGCATGTTATTATAGAAAGGTCTATAAACCCAGGCAGAGCGAGGTGAGGAGATTGCGCACATCCATCCTTGCTATGCAGAGAGAGATTTTTAAGGCGGAAGATGAGCTTCCCCAGATTGATTTAGAGGTGAAGAAACTCAGGCAGATTCAGGCACGGTGCGAGGGTATAGGGAGGGAGATTGTCTCCTGCCAGCGAAAGTTTCCCGGCAGGAGCGAGATTCCATCTCTCATCCGGCTTCTGGCAGGAGGGGCAGACAAGGGACTTGAACTTGTTTGTATGAGGGCTGATGAACTCAAGAAGCATGACTTTTATAGGGAACTGCCCATTCGGATATCATTCATTTCCGATTATGCCGGGTTACTAAAATATCTGAGAAGACTGGAGCTGCTTTCTCCGCTTATCAAGGTTAGCAATCTCCATCTTTCTTCGGACGGGGCATCTATCAATACCAATCTTGTTGTGGGCGTCATTCTTGGTGAGGCGGATTCCGGTGAAGTGAAGCTGCCGGAGATTGTCTCTGCCGCGCCCTTACCGAAAGGGATTCACGACCCCTTTGTTTCAGTTGCGGGGAAGGACTCTCAAGCCTCCGAGGCAAGGAAGTCGCCTGCCCTGAGACTTCAGGGCATCATCTGGGGCGGGGAAGAGCTCAAGACTGCAGTCATTAACGGGGAGGTTCTCAGGGTGGGACAGAGGATAGACGACAAGGAGCTGGTTGAGATTCGCAAAGACGGGGTTCTTCTGCGGGAAGGGGATAAAGAGACTTTTCTTCTTCTGAGGGATTTTGATAAGGGATAAAAATTCAGTTGTAGTTGCCCGATTCATCGGGCTGAAAAATGGGCAATCATGCCTCATAAATGAGGCAACTACAGTATGACAGGAGGAGAGATAGCTCAGTGGCAGACAGGAAAGTGTTGAAACAACGGTGAACTGTGAACCGTGAACGCTTACAATAAAGGAGAATAA
>CBDUUU010000069.1:0-4940 GCA_965370485.1 uncultured bacterium | reverse complement strand
TTTGCTGCATAACAGAAGAAATTGTGCAAAACGTAAAGCCATTGAACGTTACAGGGCAGGCAATAGACTAAAAATCGTTTATGCTTACGATTGGCATACTACTAGTGACAATCTTGTTCTCATAAAAGACGAAATTGATAAAGTTATTAATCAAACTAATCAAAAATATCCTACAGTAAAGATTGACTTTCAACTACTTGAAGGAAAAGATGGTAGCATTTATTGTGATATTTGCCGTCAAATTCAGCAAGCAGATATCGCAATATTTGACTTAAGCACAAACAACTTAAATGTAATTTTTGAACTAGGGCTTGCCATAGGGTCTGGTGCTTATATTTTTATAATTCTATCAGCTCACTGTCGTCGTGCACAAAAGAATCTTTCGGATTTGAGTGGAATTCTTGAATATCGCTTCACTAAGAGAGGTGAGAAAATACGATTTCAATCTAATTTTCAACAAAGTATAAAAAACAGACTATCTTTCGTTGCAAAAAGAAAAGCAAAAAACCTATAACAACGCGCTCCACCTGACTTTTCCCGCCGATGAAGCGGTGCTCAAAGCAGGTGAGCTTGAATGTTATAGGAAAAATAATCATGAATTTAAATCTGAGAATAAATGACTATCCTATCATGTTAAACAAAGAGTTGAACGAAGCGGAATTAAAAGATCGGAATTTTAAAAAGGCAGGATTTTTTGATCGTTTGCTTATAAAGGTCAACAAAGAGGGCTCTCCAGAGCCCGAAATATCGCGGTCTGGAGACCGCTCCTACAAATTAACCACAGGATATTGAGCATGTTCAATTAGACTCTGAAACGAGTTCAGGGTGACATTAGGAGTTGAACGGTTACAGAATATGATTATTCGCAATGGTATTTGGCGAAAATGGTAAACGGACACAAAATTATAAACGGACACAAAATATTGTGTCCCTACCTGGAGAAGAATCTTAGGGTGGCGATATCTTCGCCCTCGTCCTGAGAGATGATGTATTTCTTAACCTTCGAAAGCACCTCTTCCATTGTCTCGATGTAAAGTCTTTCTCTTGTGATTTCTTTCGCCTTTGAATATTTTGCAAGGATTTGCAAGAAGCGGTTTGCCTCACCCTGAGCCATATGAGTCTTCTCTGCCTTGTATGACCTTGCCTGCTGGATCATTGTAGATGCCTCTGCCTTTGCCTCCGGGATAATGCGGTTTTCGTAAGACTGTGCCTCATGAATGGCTGTTGACTTATCTTCCTGTGCGTTGATTACGTCCTTAAAGGCAGAAATGGCCTCTTTTGGCGGGTCTGCAGATTTGAGCTCCACAGAGACAAGCTGAATGCCGCTTCTTACGGAGTCCAGTTTAGTCTGGGCATCCCTCAGGACAGATTGCTCTAATTTGTGCTTTCCAATGGTCAGAACATCATCAACGAACATCCTGGCTATAGAGCTCAAAATAGAAGAGCTGGCTATTTCAAGGAGTAACATCTCCGGCTGGTTTATATTATACAGAAAATCCTTTGGACCTTTTATGGAATACTGGATTACCATTTTGGTGTGCATAATGTTTTTGTCACCTGTGAGGCAATAGTTATTTCCTTCGAAAAAGCCTACCTCAAGCCGCTTTATCTCTTTTATCTCTACCTTATCGACGCTGTCGATGGGGCAGGGAAGGCAGTAGTGAATTCCGGGGCTGACATTTTCGGCAGTTACCGCCCCAAAGCGTTTGACTGTGCCTGTCTCATTTGTATCCACGACGTAGACTCCGGAAAGAAGATAGATGGCAAAAATGCCCGCTGCTGTCCATAGACAAATAGCGCGAAAGTTGCCAAGGCTAATTTTAAGATCCGCTTTAAACGGCTCAATGAGCTTTTTCATTAAGAAGCTCCAGCAGTTTTGAGTCGGAAGAGAGAACCACTGCAGTGTCCTTATCGAGTATTACCTTGTAGGATTCGAGTGTTCTTAAGAATTGGTAGAATTCGGGGTCAGTCTTGTAGGCATCTGCATATATCTTCGTGGCAGATGCATCTCCCTCCCCCATGGTTATTTCTGCCTCACGGTATGCCTTGGAAAGTATGAATCTACCTTCTCTGTCGGCATTTGCCTTTATCTCTGATGCCTTTTCTTCGCCCTCAGCGCGGTATTTATTGGCTATTGCCTTTCGCTCTGCTATCATCCGTTTGAATACACTCCTTGCGTTGTCAACGGGCAGGGCAAGCCTGTTTATTCCGACCCTGGCGATAGTTATTCCGTAATCCCGGCTTGTCTTCTCATTGATTCGCTTTATCATAATAGTTTCCATCTCGGGTAACTTGACCGCCCCCTCCTCGGTTGAGATGATAGCGCTCATCGGGTAGCTGCCGACTAACGCCCCTAACTGGGCGCAGACAATATCATATAGTTTCTGCTCGGCGTTAAACTGGTTGCCGACTGCCTCAAAGAATTTCAATGTGTCGCCGATTTTCCAGACCACAAAACACTGGACGATGATATTTTTCTTATCCTTCGTCAGATATTCAATCAACTTTGTTTTGTAGAGTTGCAGACGGTTATCAAAGCGGTTTACTGTCTGGATGGGGTCGGGCCACTTTACATAGAGCCCGGGTCTTACCCTTACCCTTATCGGCTTTCCAAACTGGGTTACTATTGCATTTTCTGTTTCGTCAACTTTGTAAAACACGAGCACGAGCCCTAAGATGATTATCGCAGTAAGAGTAGCAGCTCCAATTTTAAGGTGATTTTTCATCTTCTGTCTCCTTATAGAACCAAACTTGTGGTCTTTCTTTGCCTTTTTGCGGATAGATTATGAATTTCTTTACATCCGGCAGTGACTCTTCCATTGCCTCCAGATAAAGGCGGGTTTTTGTGATATTCTGCTCCTTTTCGTACGCCTCCTGCCGAAGCATAAACCTCTTTGTGTCCCCTTCGCTCGACAGTGTCTTCTCAATCCTGTATGCCTGTGCCTCGTTTAGAATTTTGTGGCTCTTGCCATAGGAGGCCGGGATGACCTTGTTTTTGTATCCAATTGCCTCATTGATATAGGTTTCATGATCCTCCTCCGCGCTTACCACATCCTGGAATGAGGGCGCCAGCTCGGTAGGGGGATGCACGTCTCTGACAGCAACGGATATAACCCTGATGCCGAGCAGCTGCTGGTTAACCTTTTCCTGGACAGACCTTTTGATTGTCTCTTCGAAGTCTGCCCGCTCGATTGTAACTATAGGGAAAAAGGGGCTTATGTTTATTATCTCTCTAACCGAGCTATAGGTAAACTCAGTCAGTATCCTGTCCGGCTCTCTTGCGTTATACAAATAATCATAAAGGTTTTTTATTTTATAATGCACCTTCATATGCATATCGATGAAGCTGTTTTCCCCTGTGAGAAAGGAAAGTTCCTTGGCATAGTGAACATTCGTCCACAGGATTACGGGCTCCTCTTCTTTTAATTCGTAGCCAACCGTAACACTTCGAATAGTCTCTGTATCTACGCGCTTGAGTTTGTCAACAGGCCAGGGGATGTAATAATGAAGCCCGGGCCCAAGAGAATGACTTTTCTGGAGCGGTCTGCCAAAACGCTCCACAACGGACTTCTCGGATGGGCTTAGAATATAAAAGCCGCTTGATAAATAGATTGCTGTGACAGTTAGAAACCCGCGGATAAGGAGCTGTCTTTTTCCGCTGCTGCATGTTGCATCTACGCGAAATATCCTGCCAAGGCAGATATAAAACCTTTCGGCAAGGCGGGGAGCCCTCTCTTTTAAAAAGTGAACAAGGATATCTTCAGTGGCGGCATTTCCTGAGAGTAAGGCATCTTCCGCTCCCTGGGTATAGCTCTTGAGCGCTGTGATAAGGACATGGAATCCATGTATGAATATAACAAGGCAGATAACAGCCGCCGCCGGTTTGTCCAGGGTTATCCCAAGCCTGTCGCTTAGCAGGGCAATGACTACGAGAATTGAGCCAAGCATATCAACCTTGGAGTGATACCCATCGGCAATCAATCCCGGGGAGTTGCTTTTTTCGCCTATATGCACCTCGAATTTGTAGAGGAGGTATGAGAGGAAGGCTAATACTGAGACTATGGCTGCCCCGGCGAGAGCCCGCTCGATAGCGATTGGCTCGGGGTGAATAATCTTGCGGAAGATGTTGTAAGAGATGTAAATGAGAAAGACGCCTATGCCGACGGCCATTTTGTTCTCGATGCCGGCCTCATGAAAGGCCTTGCGCACGGGCACTTTTTCACTTAAGTCCTCTTCATCAGAGCTCATCTTAAAATCGCCAAGAAGCGGCTTTCTTTCTGTGCGGTGTTCAATTTCTTCTTTCTTTAACCTGTCTGCCCTTATGCCAAGAAAGACCAGAAATGAGGATATGATATCTGAGAGTGAGTGCCACGCCTCGGCTAAAAGGGCAATGCTGTGGCAGAGAGCGGCAAGGACGAACTTGGTTACCGTCAAGATAAGATTAACGGCAGAAGAAACAAGGGCTGTCTTTTCCTGCTTGGTCATTGCGCTTTATGCCTCATTGCCTGTGGGAGGTATTCTACTATATCAGAGGCGAGCAGGCAAGCCTCTCCCTTTTCCCGGGCAGCAATATCCCCTGCCAGACCATGGAGGTACACACTTACAACTGATGCATTTGTGGGGTTTAGCCCCTGCCCGATAAATGAGGCGAGCATACCTGTGAGGACATCGCCGCTTCCGGCGGTTGCCATCCCTGAGTTCCCTGTCGGGTTAATAAAAACATAACCCCGGGGGTTTGCTATAACGGTCCTTGCCCCTTTTAATACCACTGTTATTTTTAGCTCTTCCGCCACCTCTCTTGCAATGCCGACTCTATCAGATTGAATTTCACTGATGGGTCTCTTAAGGAGGCGGGATAATTCCCCCGGGTGGGGCGTAATTACGCAGTTGGGGAGTCTGCCTAAAATGGAGATATTTCCCCTCAGGGCATTGAGCCCATC
>CBDUUU010000068.1:0-4942 GCA_965370485.1 uncultured bacterium | reverse complement strand
TTATTCGCTTTTAGCCCAATGAATTGGGCAACTACAACAAGAATAACATTTGTAGTTGCCTCATTTATGAGGCGTAATTGCCGCTTTCGGCCCGATAAATCGGGCAGCTACACATAGCTAATCGGTTTTCCTGAGTTATGTCAATAAGCACTAATTATTAATAAGCAGACATAGGGTGAGGGGAATATTATGAAAGGGAGAGGTTTTACGCTTATTGAGCTGATGGTTGTTATTGTGATACTGGGGATACTTGCCACTATAGTGGTGCCGAAGTTTTTAGACAGGGCAGAGCAGGCAAGGGTAACTGCGGCCAGGGTCCAGACTAAAAATTTCGAGCAGGCGCTGGGTCTGTTTAAACTGGATAACGGCTTTTTCCCCTCAACTGAGCAAGGGTTTTCTGCCCTCGTTGAGATGCCGGTTGTGGGGGAGCTTCCCGCAAACTGGAAGCAGTATCTGAAGGATATCCCGGCTGACCCATGGGGACGGGGCTATATCTATCTATGCCCCGGGATTTATAATGAGGATTATGACATTATCTCTTTTGGGCGGGACGGGGCTGAAGGCGGAGAGGGAGATGATGCGGACATTATCAATTAGGGGTTTCACCCTTATAGAGGTCATAATTGTAGTTGTCATTTTTTCTATCATCCTTGCAGTTGCCTGGCCAAATCTTGAGGGTGCGCTTCCGGGCGTAGCTCTCAAGAGCGGCTCCCGCAGGCTCTCCTCCACTGTCACATACATCCGCCAGGAGGCTGGGCTGAGCGGAGATTTTTACCGCCTTGTCTTTGACCTGGACTCGCAGGGATATTTCGTTGAGAGAAGAGCCCGTGATGGGCAGGAGCAGTGGAAGGAGGAAGGGAAGACGTTGTTGAAGAGGTATAGCCTGCCTCTTAGTGTGAGATTTGAGGATGTAGTGGTCTTTGGCAGGGAAAAGAGGCGCAAGGGCATGAGTTATGTCGAGTTTCACCCGGATGGCTCTGTTGAGCCATTTCTAATCCATCTGAGAAACACCCGGGGCAGGTTCGTTACGCTTTCTGCTGTGAGCATAACCGGCAGGGTAAAGATTGAGGAGGGATATCTTGTCACATCGCAATTTCAATAGCTTGATGAATCAAGCAACTACGTTGCCTGTAGTTGCCTCATTTATGAGGCGCATCTTGGGGATGAGGAAATCTAAGGGATTTACTCTTCTTGAACTAGTGATATCAATTTCGATATTGGCTACTGCCCTTATTGTGATTATCTCTACCCATGCCTCGAGTATGAGAATGGCTGCCGGGGTCTGCCGGGAGATGTCTGCCTTTGAGCTTGCAAAGGAGAAACTCGCCGAGGCGGAGCTAAAAGGGGCATTGTCCCCCGGCAGAGAAGAAGGGCAGGGAGACTCGGGTTTGAGGTGGGAGCGTATAACGGGCCCTATGGTGGTTCTGGATGAGGCGGTTCCAAATATGATAAGTGTGAAGGTAACGGTTTCGGATGAAGGGCGAAGGATTGCTGAACTTGCTACATACATATTGGACAGGAGAGGGAAAAGACATTAGACTATGGACAGGGGAATGGTAATTGCTCAATAAGTTGGAGACCGCTCCTACAAATTAACCACAGGATATTGAGCATGTTCGGGGAATGCTATGAGAGAGAGTGGTTTTACCCTCATTGAGGTTTTGATGGCAGTGGCGATTCTTTCTCTAATTGTCGGACTGACATATGGAACGTTCTGGACTACGATGAGGACAATGGATGAGGGCAGGCAGACGATGGCGTGTTCTCAGGAGGCTGGCCTGATTCTGTCGGCAATGGAAAGGTCGCTGTGCGGCGCGAGAGACAGGGTAGGTTTTGCAGGCAGGGATAGGACAATTTCAGGCAGGGATGCAGATACGCTGGAGTTTAGCTCAACCTCATCGGGATGGGGCGCAACTGCAGGCATTGTAAAGGTCAGGTATTTTTCCGATGAGAAGGGGTATCTGTGGCAGGCTGTGGAGGGCAGGCCTATATGCCTCACGGAGAATTTAGAGGGTATTAATTTTTATTACAGGCAGAGGGAAAGTGAGGGGGAGGGGATAGAGGGTTGGGATGCAGACAGCGGTAATCTGCCCGCCGCCGTGAAGGTTGTCTTGACCGTTGGGAACAGCTCCTTTTCGTCGGTTGTGACATTACCATATTAGATGAAAAAAAATAACGGAGTAGCGCTTGTTTTGGTGTTGCTCGTTGTGAGCATTCTTGTGGTTGCTGTGCTTGAGTTTAATTACACAAGCAGGGTCAATGCGGCGGTATCCCACGCCCGGCACGGAAGGCTCCAGGCGGCATGCCTTGCCAGGGGTGGCGTGAACTTTGCCCGCGCCCTGCTTGAGGCAGATGATAGAAACATTATGCTGGATACCTGGGCGGATATTCCGCCTGTTTTTACAGGGAATGGTTCTTTTAGAATTGAGATTATCGATGAAGAGAGGTTTGTAAACGTTAACAATCTCCTGAGTAAAAACGAGAAGATAAGGGAGGGGACGCAGAGAGTCCTGTCAAATCTGCTGGCTCTTTCCGGCGTTGAGCCGGGACTTTTGGCTGACCTTTACGAGAGACTCCCCCTGCAGACAAAGGACGGGCTCCCGGAATATCTTACGGTCTTTCCGCAGGAGGGCAGGATTAATATCAACACTGCTCCGCAGGTTGTTCTTCAATCTCTTTCGGAGGAGATAAGCGAGGATATGGCTGAGGCTATTATTGATTATCGCTCAAAGGTTCCATTTCGCAGTATAGCCCAGCTGATGCCCATTGTTGGCAGGGATGTCTTTGCCCGGATAAAGGACACAATAACTGTGCGCAGCACCACATTTACCATAGTCTCAATCGGCAGGGCAGGCCGGTATCGTCAGGAGATTATTGCCGTGGTCTCTCGTCGCCGCGCAGCCGAAAAGTCATCAGTTAAATACTGGAAGATGATGTAGGGCATAAAATGTTATCAAGAAGAGCGGTTCTATAGAGGTGATGATAAATGAATATGGTTATTGAGTTAACTCCGCATAGGTGGTAGCCGCAGGCTTCAGCCTGCGTTCCGCCGATGATAAATCTGCGCAACCTAAAGGTTGCGGCTACCAGAACCCTAACAATAAACATATTTGCGGAGCAAAAAGACCGCCAGGGCCTATCAAATTAAACTTGCAATACAGAGATTATGGGATTATAACTAACTGTTGACTCACATTAAAAGGTAACCGTAGGGATTGTAGTTAACTCATAGATAATGCATACAAGAACCGCTCAGAAAGTGCCATATCTCAACCATACATTGGAAGGATACTACTACGGGAGTCAGGGGTCAAGATGAAACTCTATTCACGCAACCCTTCAGTAGTTGGCAGGACAGTTGTAGTGGGCAGATTGTTCTGGCTGTAGTTGCCCGATTCATCGGGCTAAAGATAATGCCTCATAAATGAGGCAACTACACTGAGGGAGTAGTTTATAGCCTGGAGAAGATTTTGCGGAACTTCTTATTCATCTGTTTCCTTAGAATAAAAGGATTAAGAGTCTTGAATTTTGCCCTGAGCGCATCCTTGGTCTCCTCGGGAATATCAGGAGACTCTAAGATGCGTTGGCATGGTGTCTTTGGTCTATCGTGGCGTTTAATGGTCTTTGAGCCAATTCTCTCCTTCTCTACCAGTTTTACAGAAGGCATGAAGAAGTTATGGTAAGAGTTCCACTCAGTAGTATAAAGTTCATTCAGAAGCTTAACAAGCTCAGGATTATCAAATCTCTCATAGCCAAGCCATTGTCGGACATGTGTCCAGTTCTTCTGCTCAATATGGGCATTATCCTCTTTATGATAGGACCTGCTTCGTGTAAACTGTATGGGGCTCTCACGGTCAAGAAAATGTCTCATCAGGTGATAATTGAGGAATTCGCCCCCGTTATCGCAATCAAAGCCAAGGAGGGGGAAAGGCAGGGATTTCTCAACATCGGCTATTTGCTCAAGGACTCCCGCCTCTCCCTTCCCCCATACAGCCCTCTGCTCGGTCCATTCGGTGGCAATGTCAACGAAGTCAACGGTATATATGAACTCCCCCATAAGAGAGCCCCCGCAGTGAGCAATTGTGTCAGCCTCCAGAAAGCCAGGTCTTTTTTCATCCCACTGGTTGACCTTGATGGGTATCTGCTTTCTCAGAAGAGTACCCGGTTTGGTTGTGGAGCGCCCTCTTTTCTTATATCGGCTCTTAATAGGTTTGAGGATACGGTCAATGGTAGCAGGAGAGATGTCTAAAAGAAGTTGTTTAATCTCACCGGCTATGTGCCCCTTACAGAATGGAAGCCATAAGGGAATGGCGAACTTCAAGAGTTTAGAGCAGGGGAAATTGGCAGCTATCCATATCTCCTTAAGCACAGGGAGAATCACTTCCCTCTTATACCTTGGCCTGGCGCCTCTTTTGCCGGCTTTAGCCCTTCTAAACCGCTTAAACCTGTTAAGCCGCCTTATAGCATACTTTCTGTTATATCCGCAAACAGCGCAGAACTCATTGAGAATGGTGGACTTTTGCTTCTTTCTGGATTTACGATATCTAAGAAAGATTGATTCAACATACTCGCGTTTGGACCTTGGGCTCATAAATAATCACCTTCCTTTGGGTTACATTATTTATGAGTTAACGATACTTTTCAATAGGCGGCTACGGTTACCTTTAATGTGAGGCAATTCGATGGGGTTTACTTTTTCCTTCTTAGGGGTATAATTAGAGTATGCTGGCAGTCGCAGGCTTTAGCCTGCGTTGACTTGAAGGAATTTCCTTTCTGTGTAGGGGCGACCCTTGTGGTCGCCCAGGGTGGGGACAAGCCCCATCCCTACGCGTTCGCACCGAAGGTGCGCTAATTTAATGCAAATTGAGCGTAAGAATGAGCTGAGGGCAGGGAAGGAGGAAAGATGGAGTTTTTAAAGGCTCTTGTAGAGACACCGAGTCCA
>CBDUUU010000067.1:0-4967 GCA_965370485.1 uncultured bacterium | reverse complement strand
CCGCTATGGAGAGAGCCTGACAAAAAACTTCTGCTGGCTCCTCGCCTTCTCTGAGAGTTTCTCGTTATCAATAAGATGGAGAAAAACCAGCCTGCCCAGGATAGCAATAAAAGAGATAATCAAAGCAATAAAGGTAACAGAGAAACGAAGCGGCCATTTTCTCTTCGTCATATATCTTCTCCGTAAATATTCAGTAAACCACGTTGAACACTTACCACTTTCGAATGCTCAGCGCTGTTCAGTCCTCAGCGCTGTTCAGTCCTCAGCGCTGCCAATCTCCAACGCTCATCCGGTATGATAAATTTTGCGGAGCTGCCGGGGCTGCCGGAAGAGTCAAGAGATGCAAGTTCGGATAAAAGTAGTTTTTGCTGGTCGATGAGACCGGACTTCTGCCTTCTTATCTCCTCCATCTTATAGCCGACCCTGACAAGCTGAACACGCAGGGAAACAAGCATCAAAATTACACAGACAAGAAAAATCACCAGGATGAGAGATGCCGCAATGCCGGCAATTCTCTTTCTTTTATTTTTCTGTAGGTTTCTCATAGAACCACCTCCGTTCGCTCCGCCACACGTAGTTTACCACTGCGGGAGCGGGGATTAATCTTAACCTCGGCTCTCTCAGGGATTATGGGCTTTTTTGTCACAGGCCGAACAATCCCCGCTCTTGAAAGTCTTAAAAACTCCTGCTTTACGATTCTATCCTCCAGCGAATGATACGAAATGATACAGACCCTGCCCCCGGGTGCCAGGGAAAGGCATGCGCCTTCTATTACCTTCTGCAGAATATCCAGTTCGCGATTGAGCTTAATGCGCAGGGCCTGAAATGTCCTTGTGGCAGGGTGAATCCTGCCTTTGCCTGAGGAAGAGACAGAGCTGAGCACAACCCTTGCAAGCTCGCCGGTCGTCTTAATCTCGTTCTGCCTTCTTCTGCTCACAATGGCCCTCGCAATCCGCCTCGAGTAACGTTCCTCGCCATACATCCTTAAGGCCGCCTCTATCTCTTTCTCCGGGAGATTATTGACAATATCAAAGGCGGTACCCGGGGCGCGCCTGTCCATACGCATATCGAGCGGGCCATCCCTCCTTATGCTAAACCCTCTCTCCGGTTCTTCAAGCTGGAGGGCTGAAACCCCTAAATCAAAAAGAATACCATCAGCCACTTTTAGCCCGGATGAGTTCAAAATTTCTCTAAGCCCCTCAAAATTTTCACACACCAGCCGGCAGCGGTCACTGAAGTCCTTAAGCACCTCAGCGGCAGCAGAGATGGCATCACGGTCACAATCGATGCCGACGAGCCTGCCGCCCGGTTTGGCTGCCTCCAGAATTGCCCGACTGTGCCCTCCGCAGCCAACCGTGCAATCAACATATACACCTCCGGGGTGAGGCCTCAAAAAACACAGTACCTCCTTTAATAAAACCGGCTTGTGTAAGACTGTAATTATGAACGCCTCAACTGCGAACGCTTATTCATATCCCGAAATTCATAAGCTTCTCGGATGTCTCTTCAAAGGACTTCTCTTCCTTCTCGAGATATCTCTGCCACCTCTGCCTTGCCCAGACCTCAACGTGATTGGAAACCCCTAAGATAATCACTTCCCCCTTGATATGGGCATAATCTCTCAAGCCCTGTGGAATAAGCAGCCTTCCCTGCTTATCTATAATACACTCACTCGCACCGGAGAAGAGAAGGCGGGCAAAGGAACGCGCACTGCCTGCAGTCATAAAAGGAAGGGCACGGACCTTATCCTCTAAGTTCTTCCACTCAGGAAGGGGAAAAAGAAATATGCACTCCTCCAGCCCCCTCGTGGACATAAGTCTGTCAGCGAAAGCATCAGTCAGAGACTGGCGAAATTTGGAGGGAACGATAATCCTCCCCTTTTTGTCGAGAGAATGTTTGTACTCGCCGTAGAACAAGGATACCTCCTAAGTCTTCCCGGAGTTTTCCTCCATTTCCTTCCACTTTCCTCCACCAATAACCACATTTTATACCATAGCTCCCTATTTTGTCAAGTCCCCCCAAATTTTTTTTGAAATTCTTCGGATGGGTTCTAAATTGCCATAAAATAGGCGATTTTTGGCAGGTGATTTCTTATTCGCCTCATTGTAGGGGCGGTTCGCGAACCGCCCCTACAGAACACGACGAATGAGGCAACTACAAATAACGTAGTTGCTTGATTCATCAAGCCATTACAAAGGATGTAGCTGCCCGAAGACGGGCGATGAAGCCCGCTTGATTCATCAAGCTATTTGAAATTACAAAATACAGGTGGGTTCTAAACCGCCGGAAAGGACTCGCCGTTCAGTGTATGAGTTAACGGGTCTGCGTCTTCAGGGCAGAATCCGAGATGGGAGTGTTTGAACCAGCCCTCCGCATATTCATATCTTCCGGAAAGTTTTCCAACCTTTCTTGCCAGCCCAACCATCGAATTTATATAGGAATCCATGCCCTGGCTCTTATCAAGCCACTCCTTCTGAGACTTGTGCGCCGCGAGCATTGCTTTTTTCTGCTCGATAACTCCGGAGACATCAACGAAAATCCCGGGATGCACCGCCCTCCCAAGCTGGTCGCAGATACCGGCAGGAAGGGCATGGTATATCGTTACCTCCCGGTCAATTGCCCCATGAGGAGGCTCAACGGGAAAATTCATCATTCCCCTGCAGAATGCAGCTGTCACTGCCAGCCGGCTCGTATTTACGTGGTCCTCCATATAATCAACCGGCGAGGGCACCAGGAGTATCTCAGGGGCAGCCTCTCTGATAACCGAGCCTAATCTTGCCAGAAGCCCCCTTTCATAAAATATCTCTATATCATTGACCAGGCTCTCGTGATAAACTGCGCCGATGCAGCCGGCGGCATTAACAGACTCCTCTCTTCTTATTTTGATTATTGCCTCACTGTTATGCACAGTTGTTCCGCACGAGCCGTTAGCCACAGTCATATAATGAATTTCATACCCTGCCTTCTTTAATAACATCAGTGTCCCGCTCATCACAAATTCTATATCATCAGGATGAGCCGCAACGGCAAATGCCTTCTTCAATTTTCACCTCTTCTTAGGGGTCGTGGAATGCAGGATGTGAAAGATACCCCCGAGAAGGCTCCAGAAAAGCACTATAAGCCCGTAGCAGATGGAAAGTGACACAGCCTCACTACTTCCCATCCCCACCAGCCCAAAGAACTTCGCATATGCCCCCTCTCGCAGACCCCAGCCGCAAACAGAGATAGGGATACCGCCTATGATATTCACCACAGGTATCAAAAGAAAAAAATAGCCGACTGATATGCTCTGCCCAAATCCAAGTGACAGATGATAGTTCAAAAATGAAAGCGACAACCATATAAAGATAGACAGCCCGAACGCCCGGAAAAGAGACCTTTTTTTCGACTTATAGAAATAAAATGCCTCGTACATCTTTCGGGATTCGTCCAGCAGATTCTTCCACGGATGCCAACTCACAAAAAAATAATTTTTCTTTGCAAAGGCCCTTTTAAAGATGAAAAGTCCAACAAATATAAACAGGCAAAGAACACCCATGGTAATTGCGGCTACGGGAAACATCCCCGGCCTCACGCCAACCATAATGCCGCCGGCGAGCCCCAGGCACAGAAGTCCGCTCATCCCTGACAACCTATCCACAATAATTGTTGTAATAAACTCATGTCTTTTATGTGAGAGTTTAGAGCCATAATATGCCTTGACTACATCCCCGCCGGTAGTGCTCAGCATAAAGTTATTAAAAAACATGCCAATATAGTGAAGCTTGAATACCTGCCAGAAACCAATATTAATGTCATGGGCATCCATAAGAGATTTCCACCGCAGCACCCCGGCAAATATCATTATCTTATAAATAACCAGGGCATTTATTAAATATGACGGCCTTATCTCCCTGAGCGTTCCAAGAATATCACGGGGCTGAGTGCCTGCTCTTGTGAATATATATGAGATTATCCCTCCGCTCACCAGAACCCGCGCAAAAACACCCAGCGCCTTTTTAGCGTTCATTCTCTTCCCTGTACCAGCGGATAAAGCGGGCTATGCCCTCCTCTATCTCTATAGCCGGCTTATAGCCAAGTAACTTTTGTGCCTTGCCGACATCGGCACAGGTAACCTCTGCATCTCCCGGCTGGGGTGGCAGATATTTTGCTTTTGCTTTCTTTCCTGTCTCCTTCTCGAGAAGATAAATAAGGCGCCGCAGTTCAATCGCAACAGAGCTGCCAAGATTAAAGGTTTCAAATGCAAACACCTTTTTCAAGGCGACCATAACCCCGCCAATGATATCGGATATATACGTATAATCCCGCTTTGAGCTGCCATCTCCAAAAACAGGGATTTGCTCTTCTTTATAAATCAGGCGGGCAAACTTGTGAATAGCCATCTCAGGACGCTGGCGGGGACCATAAACCGTAAAAAAACGCAGGATTGTCACAGGCACCTTATAAAGATGATGATAAACGTGCAAAAACAGCTCGCCTGCCCTCTTCGTAGCGGCATAGGGAGAGATAGGCTCGGAAAGGGTCTGCTCTTCTCTAAATGGCACTACCATTCCGCAGCCATATACAGAGGAGGAGGAGCCAAAAATAAACTGCTCAATCCCTGCCCTGAATGAAACCTCAAGCAGGTTTATCAAGCCGCGGACATTTACATCTTCGTAGATAAGAGGTTCAGAGAGCGACGCCCTGATGCCGGCCCTTGCCGCAAGATGAACAACCCTGCCTATCCCCCTTTTCTGAAACAGGTCTGTAAGTAACGTCCTGTCCCTGATATCCCCTTCGACAAGTTCATAGTTTTTGTGTTTGAGATGCTCTCTTACGTTTGCCCGCTTTATACCCGGCTCATAATAATCGTTGAAATCATCGAGGACAGTTACTTCCCTTCCCTCCTTCAATAATCCGTCCACAAGATGGGAGCCAATAAAACCAGCCCCGCCAGTAACAAATATCTTCATAGTGCTAATTTTACA
>CBDUUU010000066.1:0-5153 GCA_965370485.1 uncultured bacterium | reverse complement strand
ATTGGTATCAATTATAATTGTCGTTAACCCGCAATTATAGCTGTCATCCATCAGGCGCTGACACTTGGAGTAGAAGGATGCCTCTATAAGCCTATAAAAACAGAGGAGATTCTGCCTTTGAATAGAACCCTGATAGAAAAACGACGTTAGGAGACTGAGATGTCACTATCCTATGAACAACTGCAAGAAACAAACAGCAGGTTAAAGGAAAGAATCTCTGAATTAACGGCCATACTTGATATAGCAAAGACACTTTCCTCCCTTAGTGACCTGGAAGAGCTTTGCCCGGTGGTTATAAATGTGGCTACCACCGTTATACGAGCAGAGCACGCCTCTCTCCTCTCTTGGCTTTTTAGCAGCAGGGCTTGCTCAAGAGGTAAATAACCCGAATACATTTATCCGCACGAATCTGCAGACATTTGAGCGTTTCTGGAAGGTAATTGATGGGATACTAAGTGAAAAAAAGACACTCCCGGAGAATATAGCAAAGAAGGTTAGCTTTATCCATGAAGAGATGCCTCATCTTATCACAGGAATGGAGGAAGGGACAGACCGCATTAGCAGGCTCGTTGGAGATATAACCGGCTTTGGCCATAGGAGAGAGCTAAAATTTGGATCTGTAGACATAAAAGAACCTATAGAGAGCGCCCTGCGGCTGGTGGATGCCCGCATGAGGCAGGAAGATATTCAGAAAACACAAGACCTTGCTGAGGGACCATTTCTTGTGCAGGGTAATTCCCAGCTCCTCTCCCAGGTATTTGTTAATCTTTTCAACAATGCCATAGATGCTTTGGTCCATCTTTTACAACCAAGAGGACAGAATCTGCAGGATTAGGATTATTTATCTCTAAGGGAATAATAGAGAGACATTCAGGGAAAATAGAGGTGGAGAGCACTTATGATGTAGGGACGCGGTTTACCATAAGACTGCCAAAAACAGGATGATATTTAGAAAGATTCTCTGCTGG
Source organism: uncultured bacterium (assembly GCA_965370485.1). GTDB lineage: Bacteria > NPL-UPA2 > JAUVJM01 > CBDUUU01 > CBDUUU01 > CBDUUU01. The sequence goes on along the minus strand of CBDUUU010000066.1, from coordinate 4,185 downwards.
AAGATTGAGCTTCTGCATGGCTACAGAATAGGTGAAGATATTGGCCATAAGTTTATCCTGTTCTATAATCGCTTCCTATCTAAACTTGCTCACATTACCAGGAGATACCCCTGTCTTCTGTCAGAAAACGGCCTAGAATAAGCATAGGAAGTGACCCCAATTTCCCTCAATGCGAAAATGATTTTTGGAAATTGCTTTTCCTGAGTCGGCATTTTTCGTTTTTTGGCAAACTTGCGGAATCGCTGAAATATAGAAAAGTTTCTTGACAAAGTGGCTATGTTTATGATATCTCTAGTTTGGAGGTGATAAATAATGCAAAGAAAAGTCGGCACCATTTTGGACGAAAATCTTTTTAAAAAGGCTAAACAGAGTGCCCTGAGACGACATATTACCTTAAATCACATTTTTGAGGAGGCGCTTACGGAATATCTCTCCAGGCAAACGGGCTTGAAGCAAAAGTTTTCTGCAGTAGAGATGAGCTTTGGTGCACTACAATTATCTCCCAGGGTTGTTCGAAAAATAGCCCAGGAGGAAATCTATGATAAAGCATTTGCTTATATTCCTTCTTTGCATAGAGGATGATAATGAGGTTGTATTTGCTGAAAAAGGCGATTTATTATTGCTTGGGGCAAGGACTTTAGAAGGGCTGAATCTTGTTGTGGATTCCACTAAGAAAAAATTAGTAGCGGCTTAAAGCGGTCAGTTAAAATACTATATCCAGAAAGTTTTTTGCAGTCATAATAGGGATATCTTCAAAAACATCTAACTTAAGGAGATGTTTATCCCCCGAAACAATACAATCAGCCTTTGCTCCGAGGGCACATGCAAGCACTCTGTTGTCATCAGGATCTTCCTTAACTATATCAAGCTCCATTACATCAGGGGTTACAATAGCAAATTTCTTTATTGTGCCTACAACCTGCCTTATCTCGTCATCTTTGAGATTATATTTATTTTTTATATGAGGATATTGCAAAACTCTTTTGAGATCTTCCAGCATTTGCTCAGATATAATCAGTAAAAAGGCGTTGTCGCGCCATGCTTGCAATAGTTTAGCAGGAGTGCCGCTTTTATTTATAATACTGCTTATAAAGAGGTTTATGTCAATTACAACTTTTCTAAGCACGCTTTTTACTAATCATTCGAACTGCCCTGTTAATGTCTTTTTCTATTTCTTCAGCAGCTATATCCGGAACTTTAAATTTAATTTTGTCAAATATTCTGAATTGTTTCTCTCTCTCTTCAATAAGCTGAGTATATTCATCTGCACTGAGTATTGCAATCATAGGGATTCCTGCCTTTTCAACTATAAACCGCTCGCCTTTTTTAAAAGACCTTTTCATAATTTCTCCCAGATGCACTCTTGCTTCCACCGCAGGTATTACCTTAACAGTTGTCATCTTTCCCTCCTTAACGTTAATTAATCTTAATCAACTCTACTTAATTATACACTATTAGGAATAACAAAGTCAATAGCTAAAAACTTGGGTTTTGGGTTTCTATATTTTGAGAAATAGGGGACAAACTACCTTTCCTCTATTTCATATTGCCTTATTCTTGAAAGAAGGGTTTTGTAGTCAACGCCGAGGTTCCGGGCAGTTTTTACTTTGTTCCCATTATTCTTTCTCAGCACTGCCTCAATAAATGGTTTTTCTGCCATCTCCCTCACCTCACGAAGAGTCTTTCCCTCAGGCAATTTGTCCAACAGGTGGGGAACATCCACGGAGAGCCGACTTATTTTTTGAGGGAGATGCTCCGGAAGCAACTCCTCCTCTGCCATAAGGACGGCGCTCTTTATCGCATTCTCAAGCTCCCGCACATTCCCGGGCCAATGATAAGCGCAGAGGAACTCCTCCGCCTGAGGTGACAGACGTATCTCCCCCTTACCAAGTTCATTGCTATATTTTTTCATAAAAAACCTTGTAAGAAGCGCAATATCACCGTCCCTTTCCTTAAGAGTGGGCAGTCTTATCGGAAAGACATTTATACGGTGATAGAGGTCCTCGCGAAATCTCCCGCTTTTAGTCATCTCCTCGAGGTCCACATTTGTAGCGCAGATAAAGCGGACATCCACCTTTATTATGTCCTTGCCGCCAATGCGCATAAGCTCCTTCGTCTCCACTATCCGGAGCAGTTTTGCCTGAAGTAAAAGAGGAATGTTTGCAACCTCATCAAGAAAAACCGTCCCACCGCCGGCCTGCTCAAACCTTCCTACCTGAGATGTATCTGCCCCGGTGAAGGCACCTTTTTCATGCCCGAAGAGCTGGCTCTCTATCAGTGACTCCGGCAGTGTGGCGCAATCGATCGGCACAAATGGCTTATCCCTTCGCTTGCTTTCCCAGTGAATCGCCCTTGCAGCCATCTCTTTGCCTGTCCCCGTCTGTCCATTAAGTAATACAGTGATATCGTAGGGGCCAACCTGGCGTATGCTTTCAAAGAGCGCCTGCATGGGTGGGCTGTCTCCAATGATGTCAGCGATTAAAATCCTGCCCTTTAATTTCTTCTCAAGGCTCTCCACCTTCACGGCTAATCTGTATGCCTGCAGGGCATTCCTCGCAGTCACCTTTATCTTATCGGCAGAGACCGGCTTTACAATATAATCATAGGCACCAAGCCTCATTGATTCCACCGCGGTTTCAACCGTTTCATACCCTGTAATCATTACAACCGGCAGCTCGGGGTTATTTCTCTTGAGCTCTTTGAGGACGGCCAATCCGTCCATCCCGGGCAGTTTCAAGTCCAGAAAAACAAGATGAACTTCCTTATCCTTAACAAGTCCAATCCCAAGCTCCCCTGTGTCCGCAGTTAATATCTCCCAGTCCCCTTCCCCAATAACCGAGGAGAAAACCCACTGCATATCCTTATCATCATCTATTAGAAGAATTCTTTCGCCTTTCATTTTTGTCTAACGCTGTGGTATGTAAAAAACAAACTTGGCCCCATCATTTGAGTTTTCAACCCTGATTTTCCCGCCATGCTCAGCAATGAGCCTTCTGCAAACTGCCAGCCCGAGCCCTGTTCCATTCTCCTTCTTGCTGAAAAACGGGAGAAACACCCTTTCGAGATCCTCCTCCGCTATGCCCTTCCCTGTATCGCTCACCTCAACACATACCGTTGAGTCCCGAAGAGATGCCGCAACGGTAAGCGTGCCGCCGCCCGGCATTGCATCAACCGCGTTGTTAAATAAATTGAGAAGCACCTCTTCCAATCCATCCCTATCGGCTGTAAGTTCCAGAGATGGTTCTGAAAGCCCCTCAACTATCTCTATCTTATTCTGCTCGCATCTGGGCCTGACGAGGGCTAAGACAGAGCGGATAAGCCCATTCATTTCACAGCTGTTAGAGACAGGCGCGCGCGGTTTGCCAAATTTAACAAGGTCCTTTGTTATCTTATCAATCTTCTCCACCTTCCGCAGGATTGCCTCGGCAAAGGCGCGTCTTGGGTCACCTTTCTCAATCCGCGGAACCAGATACTGCACACTCATCGCAATTATTGAAAGTGGATTTCGTATTTCATGCACCACACCTGCCGTTAGCTCTGCAGTAGAGGTCAATTTTTCTTTCCAGGCTGAATCCTCCTCAACATCGCGGAGCTCTTCTTTCAGACGCACAACCTGCTTCTGTGCATCTACAGCCTGCAGAAGGCGTTGGATAACCCCGGGCAAGAGAAGGTAAAAATTATCCGTTTTGATGATATAGTCCCCGGCACCCTTCTGGAGCAATTGAAGTGCCCTGCGCTCCTCCCCCTCATTCACCATAACGACAAAAGGTATATCAATGCCTCCCATCTCCGAAAGAGACGAGACTGCATCCGCCTCGGGAGAAAGCAAAACTACCGAGGGTCTGTTTTTAGCAAGGTCTTCAGGCAGATTGCGCATAACCTCTACAGAGCAGCCGGAGTATCTAAGCACGCGAGACTCTAACTCAACGTTACTTCCATCGGCTGTAATAATAAGAACTTTGGTCAATCTTTCTCCTCTTCCCTCTGTCGTGCTAAACCACCCCTCCTTCTGTCATGCTGAACTTGTTTCAGTATCTCCGTTTCTCTTAAGTGTAGTGTTGTGGTAGCCGCAGGCTTCAGCCTGCGCGTCCTGAAGGGTGCGACTACCTCGTGGTGGAGCAGAGGGGATTCGAACCCCTGACCTCATCCGTGCGAGGGATGCGCTCTCCCAACTGAGCTACTGCC
>CBDUUU010000065.1:0-5197 GCA_965370485.1 uncultured bacterium | reverse complement strand
GTCCCTGCTGCAGTCAGCCGGGTGCGGGAGTTAGGTTTTTTCCCGACCAAGGTTACCGAAAAGAAGGAGAGGCTGCTCTCCTCGGCGGCGAAGACAACCGCAAAGGGCAAGGGCAAGAGCAAGGCCACCGGTCTGCAGATTAATATCAAACTGCCCGGCTCCAGTGGGGTGAGCGTGCAGCAGATAGCCCTCTTTACAAGACAGATGTCCACCCTTTTAGATGCAGGGCTTCCGCTTCTCAGAGGCATTAATATGCTTGGCGCCCAGGCAAAACCTGGGATTTTCAGGGATACGCTTGAGAAGGTAGCCGAGGATGTGGAGGGGGGCAGTACATTTTCAGAGGCGCTTTCAAAATTTCCCAAGATATTCAACAATCTGTATGTAAATATGGTGAAGGCGGGGGAGGCCGGCGGCGTGCTTGAGACGACCCTGACGAGGCTTGCGGAGTTTGCCGAGAAGGAACAAAGCCTGAGAGGGAAAATCAAGTCTGCAATGGTTTATCCCATATTTGTTATGACGGCGGCAGGGGGCATTGTGACGTTTCTTGTGACGTTTATCCTGCCGACCTTTGCCGAGATGTTTGCGGATATGGGGGCAAATCTGCCCGCCTTAACAAAGGGGCTGATAGGTGTGAGCGAAATGATGCGCAAGCAGTGGTATATACCCATTGGGGCAATTATCTTCATGATTATTGTGTTTAAGATAATCAGTTCCAGAAAGCAGGGAAAGTATGTGATAGATAAGGTAAAATTAAAGGTTCCGATTTTTGGCACAATTGTCAGCCGAATATCCGTCTCACGGTTTGCCAGGACACTGGGCACACTCATCACAAGCGGGGTGCCAATCCTGCAGGCGCTGACAATTACAAGGGAGACCTCGGGCAATGAGGTGGTGGCGAGGTCCCTAATCAATGTCCATGACAGGATTCGCGAGGGTGAGAATATGGCCCCGCCTCTGGTTGAGGCGAAGGTGTTCCCTGCTGTGGTTACAAGTATGGTCGAGGTTGGGGAAGAAACAGGCTCTCTCGATACAATGCTTTCAAAGATTGCCAATACCTACGATGAGGAAGTGGACAGGGCAATAGCCGCTATGGTATCAATCATCGAGCCTCTTATGCTGATAGTGCTTGGTGTTATCGTAGGAACCATAGTTATTTCTCTCTTCCTTCCGTTGATTCAGCTTGGTATGCTCGCAGGAGGAACAGGATAAGTATGCGAGTAAGCGTTCACGCGCTATGGTTGTCTTTTGTAGTTGCCTGATTTATCAGGCGATATATTTCCAGGCAACACATATGTCATTGCCCGGCTTGACCGGGCAATCCAGAATTCATCTTGATGTAGTTGCCCAATTCATTGGGTTTTGTAGTTGCCTGATTTATCAGGCGATATATGGTTACTAAATAGACGGGGCAGTCATAGTGGGACACCTCCCTGTAAAGGTCCTGATTGTAGATGACGAGGAGGGCATCCGGGAGAGCCTTCGGACACTTCTCCTCCGGGATGGTTTTGCCGTAGAAACGGCTGCCAGTGCTGCCGAGGCGCTGGATAAACTGCGCCGGAGCCGCTTCGCGCTTCTCCTGACTGATTTAAGATTAAACCCCGTTAGAAAGGAACTTTCCAACGGGGTAGACGGAATAGAGCTCTCCCGCCGGGCAAAGGCTGTCTCAGCCCGCATACTTTCTATTATCATCACGGGCCATGGAAGCCTAACCTCGGCAATCGAGGCTATGAGGGCAGGTGTCTATGATTATATTATAAAGCCCTTTGAGCCCGAGGAGGTTTTGCTCTCGCTTCGGCGCGCAGTCGAACACCTGAGGCTGAGGGATGAAAACGTATACCTTCATGATGCCTTAGAGGAGAAATATCATTTTAAGAATATCATTGGGACAACCCCGCAGATGCGCAGTGTATATGAGATGATAGGGAAGGTTGCCCGGACCTCCGCAACTGTCCTGCTCACGGGCGAGAGCGGGACGGGAAAGGAGCTGATTGCCCGCGCCATTCACTATGCAAGCGAAAGAAGGGATAACAGGTTTGTGGCGCTTTCCTGCGGGGCGCTCCCGGAGAGCCTTCTCGAGAGTGAATTATTCGGCCATGAGAAGGGCGCCTTTACGGGGGCGTTATCTAAGAAAGAAGTTCTCTGTGAGAGGGCAGAAGGGGGGACCATTTTTCTGGAGGAGGTTGGAGATTTAAGCCCTGCTACACAGGTGAAGTTACTGCGCGTTTTGCAGGAGCGGGAGTTTCAGCGGGTCGGGGGGACAGAGATTATTCATGTGGATATCCGCCTGCTCAGTGCCACCCACGAAGACCTCACAGCGCTGATGTCGGAGGGAAAATTCAGAGAGGACCTCTATTATCGGCTGAATGTCGTCACCATCGAGGTTCCCCCTCTGAGGGAGCGCAAGGATGATATCCCCCTTCTTGTAAGGCATTTTATAGGCAAATACGGCGAGCGCCCGCAGGACGGCATATCAGAGGAAGCCGCTCATTTGCTTCTCTGCTATGATTGGCCGGGAAATGTGCGGGAGTTGGAAAATGCCATTGAGAGGATGCTTACCCTGAAAAAGGGCAGCATAGCCGCTGTAGATGACCTTCCCGATTATATTCGCCTCCCTTGTTCTTCTCCTCAAAAGAAAATCTCTCCAAATTTCAGGGAGGAGAGAAGGCATTTCGAGAGGGTGTTTTTGAAGAAGGCACTTGATGCGTGCGGGGGGAATGTAAGCGCCGCCGCCAAAAGTGTGGGCTTGAGCCGCCGCCAGTTTTATGAGAAAATGAAGTGAGAGGTAGCCTTCCGAGAATCAGCGACATAATCCTTGCCTTGCTCATTGTCGTGGTTATCTGTTTTATGGGCGTGGTTCTTGTGATTGGCACAATGAAGAGCATCCAGCTTGAAAAGCAGCTGCTGAGGAAAGCCGATGCGCCCCTTGCACAGCTTCACCTGCAAAATGTGAGACTGCGCACATTTGTGCTTAATACGGGGTATCTCTTTCTCGGGATGCTGCTCGTCCTTTTCTTTTATCAATTTTTGCTGAAGCCGATACGTGCGCTGAGCCTGAAAAGGGCAGAGGAGGAGATTCCGGATGTTTTGAACAGCCAGAAGGAACTGACGAGGGAGCTCGATTTTTCCCGCAATGCCTTAAAGAAGTGGAGCGGGGAGGTTCACAGGCAGATGGAGGAGAAGACAAAAGAGGTGGAAGAAGTCAATAAAGAACTTGCCCAAACCTTAAGCAGGCTCGGGAAGGCGGAGACGATGGCCTCCCTTGGGGAGTTGTCGGTATTTCTTGCCCATGAGATTAAGAATCCCCTTGCCATTATAAATACGACGGCATATAACCTCACGCGGACAAAGCTCGGGAAGAATCTTGTTAACTCCGCCCAGATTGGAATTATCCAGAGGGAGCTCAGGCGCATTGACCGCATCGTCAGGAGCCTGCTCCAGTTCTCTAAGATGTCTATTTCTGCGAAAACTGCCAGCCATTCTGTGAATGACTGTGTTGAGAAGGCGCTTGCCCTGGCAGAAGAAGAGAAACTTACAGCGGGGCTGAAGATTAAAAAGAAATTAGAGGAAGCCCCGGCTGTTTTTATTGACCCTGACCAGATTGCGCTGGTCTTTTTAAATATTATTCGCAATGCCTCTGAGGCAGTAAAAATATCGAAACAGGCAGTGCCTGCCCCTGACTCCGAGCAGAGCCCCGGGGTTCTTGTTGTCCATAGCCATGCGCTTCCCGGCGGGGAGGTTGTGGTTGATTTTTCTGATACGGGCTGTGGCATACCGGGGGATAAGCTCGGGGAGGTCTTTGAGCCGTTTTTCACCACGAAAAGGTCTTCAGGAGGCGTGGGGCTGGGATTATTTATCTGCACATCTGTTCTCAAAATGAGCGGGGGCAGGATTACAGCTGAGAGCGAGGCAGGGAAGGGTTCTACCTTCACTGTGCATTTTCCTGCTCAACCTGTGCAATAATCCGCACAGTTGTCATTGTTCGGGCATATATGATATTGTGCGGTAACATATATGTCATTGCCCGGCTTGACCGGGCAATCCAGTTCTTTGTAGTTGCCTGATTTATCAGGCATTGGTTGTCCTTTGTAGTTGCCTCATTTATGAGGCATAGAGGCTTACATTTTAACTGGCACGAAAATTGCTTTGTTATTCCGTGGTTGATGTAGATTTCTGTCATTGCCCCGATAACGTATGTGTTATCGGGCGGCAACATATATGTCATTGCCCGGCTTGACCGGGCAATCCAGTTCTCTGTAGTTGCCTGATTTATCAGGCGTTAATTGTCTTTTGTGTTGCCCGATTCATCGGGCGTAGGAGCCAAAAATGAAAAAACGCGCGTTTACCCTGGCAGAATTATTGGTTGTTCTGGCGATTATGTCAATCCTCTCGGCGATACTCTTACCTGCCCTTCGTAAGGCACGGGAGAGAGCGCTTATCACCAAATGCGTCTCGGTAATTGCCTCCCTCCAGGTCGCCCTTGATATGTATCAGATGGATTATGGGGTGTATCCGGCATCGGCTGACATAGGCGGCGCCAACAACCAAAAGAATGGTAATTCAGGGGCGCCGGATGTGAATCTTGTTACGGCATTAACTGCTACGAGTTTGGGTGGGCCTTACATGGAATTCAAGGCAAAGGACCTGGACACCAAAACCAAAGGGGCGTCTGATAGCAATCCTGTTCTCGTTGACCCTTGGGGACAGGCGTATATATACACGTCCAGAAGGATTGCAAATGGAAACTTGGTTACCGAGAATAACAGAGGGCCATGGCATCCTAACACAAACAACGACTGGAACGAGGGAAAAAACACCTATAACATATATTCCCTTGGTCCCGATAGAAAGACATATGGCCCTGCGGACTATGGGGCAAGCTGGGACACCCTTACTCTTTATGACGATGAGGAAGATGGCCACTGGCAAAACACCGATGTTAAAACTGACCCTGAATACGACGACATAAACAGTTGGGCAGGACGTCGTGAAAGATAAGGGCTATACACTTCTTGAGCTTGTTGTCGTGATGGGCATAGCAGTGCTTGTTATAGGGATGAGCGTTCCTTCCTTTGTTAAGTTTAACAACACCGCCCGCCTTCGCAGCGCCGCCCGCGAGATTACCAGTGCCCTGCGCTCCGCCCGCCGCTATGCCATTACACAATGCGCAGAATATGCCACTACTATCTATATGACATAC
>CBDUUU010000064.1:0-5240 GCA_965370485.1 uncultured bacterium | reverse complement strand
CTCTTTACGAGGAGGTTGAGTTTTTGCTCAGAGAGGAGTTAAAAGAACCAAGGAATTATTTTGTGATATTGGAGGCATTGTCATTGGGAAAACATAAACTTTCAGAGATTATAAACGAAACAGGTTTTGATAAAGGAACAACCTCCCGTTATATCTCCATTTTGGACAGTCTTCAAATAACCAGGAAAGAAATACCTGTTACTGAAAAGATTCCGGAGAAGAGCAGAAAAGGGATATATATGATAGATGACAACTTTTTCAATTTCTGGTTCAGGTTTGTTTTCAGAAACCGGTCTTTCCTTGAGGAAAACAGAATAACTGATGTTGCGTTGAGAATAAAAAAAGCAATGCCCGAACTCCTGGCAAAAAACTATGAAAAAATATCGGGTGAAATCTTTTCAAATGCCATTTTGAAAAAGGGTCTTCCGCTTGAATTTGAAACTTACGGCCGCTGGTGGGATAAAAATGAAGAGATAGACTTAATAGCTATAAACCGCCAAACAAATGAAATCCTTTTTGGTGAGGTTAAATGGTCTAATAAGCCCGTTGGGACCAATGTTTATGATGCCCTGAAGGAAAAATCTAAAAAAGTGGAGTGGGGCAAAGAGAACAGAAAAGAGTATTTTGCCTTATTCAGTAAAAGCGGTTTTACCCCGGGTATGGGAAAAACAGCAAAAAAAGATAAGATATATCTGTTCCATGAAGACAGGCTTATCTGCCCTCCTTTAAACAAATAAGGCCAGGATGGGTACGGGCAACACATAAAGTTGTTCATATCTGCCAAATTGGATTCCTTTATAACCTATGATACCATTTTTATATTTCAGAATTTGTTTCAATTTGATTATTTTGTCAATACTAATTATCCAAATTTGGTCAATGATGAATGTCCAAAAAATCTATTGTCTACACTGCAAAAATTGACAAAGAGGGTGGTTCATGATAGACTACGCTAAACGGTATGGTTGTGAACGCTTACCAGAGCACTTAGGAGGTTTGGCAGACAATGAAGAAGGCTAAAGGATCTAATTGGAGACTTTTGAGGCTATAAAATTAATCTCTCTAGGGCCCTTCCCAATCTGCGTTGTGCAGTTCTGTGTAATTGACGGACAGAATTTTCTATGATGCTATGGAAGCATGCTGGGAGGGATTAGAAAAGGTTTTAGAAAAATGGGGTTGAATGGCAGAAGAGGTGAACGGTGAGCTTGAAATCACGATCAGGTTTGCGAAGAAAAAAGGTTGTGGCATACCGTGCAAAGGATTTTGCTGATGCCGAACGGTGGGATCTGGAATTCTGGCAACAGCAGTCTCCGGCAGTACGACTGTCTGCACTTGTGGCAATTAGAAAGGATATAGCGAAAGTTAATGGAAACTATTCAAGATTTTGAGGATATGTTGTGCCTCTTACATAAGCACAACGTGAGGTATCTCATTATTGGGGGGTTGGCTTTTATCTATCATGCCAAACCGCGGTATACAAAAGATATGGACTTATGGATTTGCCCGACGCAGGAAAATATTAAGAATGCCAATCAAGCCCTGACAGAATTTGGTAGTCCTGTGCTTTTTTCTTGTGATAACCTCGATGAGATTGTTCAGATTGGCATGGCGCCTGATAGGATAGATTTGCTTCTTAATGTAAGGGGGGTATGTTTTGGAACTGCGTGGAGCAACAGGATACGTGATTTTTATGGCAAAGTCAAAGCCAACTGGATAGATGTGGAAAGCCTCATTCGCGCAAAGCGTCTTATAGATAACCCGCGGCATCAGGAGGATGTACGCGTTCTGCTGGACGTAAAACGTCTCAGAAAGAAGCGATAATGTTATCAATCAATCTCGCCTTGCCGATTCGGACTGCAAGAATAAGGGCGTAGTCTCCATTAATGGGGTTAGTTAGGCTAAGAGAGATGGAGATGCTGAAACATGCTGAACTTGTTTCAGTATCAGCATGACACCTAAAAGTTCAGCATGACAAAGGAGGGGTGGTTCAGGACTCGATTTGACAATATGGTCGTGAACGGTTACAGCGAATGTTTGTATGCATGGAGAGAGGCAGGTAAGCGAGTATGCTAAAGGCGGTTATCATAGCAGGGGGCTCAGGGGAAAGGTTCTGGCCAAAGAGCAGGAGGTCGCTGCCTAAACAGCTTCTTCCGATTACCGGGGGCAGAACAATGCTTGATGAGACCGTTGAGCGGCTCAAGAGTCTTGTGCCTGTAGAAGACCAGTTTGTTGTTACGGGCGAGATTTTAAAGGAGGAGATAAAAAGACAGATTCCGTCTCTGCCGGACGAGAATATCATTGCCGAGCCATCCGGCAGAAATACAGCGGCTGCGGTCGGACTGGCCGCAGTGAAGATTGGGGACCCGGATGCAATAATGATCGTCCTGCCCTCCGACCATCTGATTCTGGATGAGGAACTTTTTCTTAAGACGCTCAGTGAGGCAGGTGAATCTGCGGCAGATGGAGATTCTCTCATAACCATCGGCATAAAGCCGCAGGGGCCTGCAACGGGATACGGCTATATTAAGGTTGGGGAAAAGGTCGGTAATAAGGGGAAGATACCGGTTTACAAGGTCGAAAGATTTATTGAAAAGCCTGCCCGGGCAGCTGCCGAGAAATTCCTTGAAGAAGGGAAATACCTCTGGAATAGCGGGATGTTTATATGGAAATGCTCAGCCATTATGGATGCCTTTAAGAGATATATGCCCTCTCTTTATACCTGCCTTATTGAGATAGGTGATGCCATCGGCACAGCGGATGAAGAAAAGATAATTCGAGAAAAGTATGAAAGTCTTGAGAAGGTCTCAATCGATTATGGTGTAATGGAGAAGGCGGATAATACGTTGATAGTGGAGGGAAATTTCAGATGGGATGATGTAGGCTCCTGGCTTGCAATGGAGAGAATCCACAAAAGGGATGGGGATGGAAATGTTGTAGAGACAGACTCAGCCCTTCGCATCGATACACGGGACTGCATAATTGTTGGGGACAGGCAGCTAATAGCAACTGTCGGCTTGAAAGACCTCATCATTATCTCGACACAGGATGCCCTTCTTGTCTGTGATAAAAGCAGGTCGCAGGAGGTAAAGGCGCTTGTGCAGATGCTAAAGGAAGACCCGAAACTTTCAGATTACTTATGAGGTCCTTTTACCTTGGCACCTTCCTGGTGTCAGCATCTGCCCTGTTTTTCCAGATAGCCCTTACAAGAATCCTCTCAATATCCCAGTTTTATCACTTTGCCTTTATGGTTATAAGCCTTGCCCTTCTTGGCTTTGGGGCGAGCGGTTCCTTCCTCTGGGCAGCCCAGCGGCTCACCCGGAAAATAGACCGCTTTCTTGGCACCGCCTCAATCCTTTTCTCGGTAAGTACCACCTTGAGCTATGTCTTGATAAATGTGCTTCCCTTCGATTCCTATAAAATCTGCATTGAGCCGGCTCAACTGTTTATCTTCACTGCATATTATATTGTCCTCTCTCTCCCTTTCTTTTTTGTGGGGCTTATACTCGGGGCGCTGTTATCCCGATTTCCTGCCAGTGCCAATACAATCTACTTTTTTAATCTGCTCGGCTCGGGGGTTGGATGCCTGTTAGCCATTGTTATTTTAGGTCTTATCAGCGAGTCGAATATTGCCCCTGCGGCATCGATAATCGGGCTCTTTGCCTCTCTTGCGTTTACCGGGAAGCAGATGAAACTGAAACGGCTTTCTCTGCTCCTGCTGGCTTTCTTTGTGCTAATTTTTCTCTCAAGCCCGCCATTTCTGAAACTGAAAATCTCGCCCTACAAGGCGCTTTCTTCCATCTTGAGATTTCCCAACTCTAAAATACAGCTGACCCTGCGTGGTGCAGCCAGCAGGGTTGATGTAATTAACAGCCCGCATATCCATTATGCGCCCGGTTTGAGCCCTGTTTGTCCGGAGCTGCCTTCTCAGCAGTGCGCTCTTACAATCGATGGACAGAATCTCAGCGCTATTGCGGCCCCGCAGAGTTTGGAATTCACCGACTTCCTGCCAACTGCCCTTGCCTATAAGCTCGGCGGGGGCGGGAAGAATGTCCTTATAATCAACCCTCGCGGGGGATTGCCCGTAATAGGCGCAATTTATCAGGGCGCCCATTCCATCACAGTGGTCGAGGATAATTTAGAGGTCGCAAAGATTATGAGGCGCAGACTGTATGATAAAAGTGATATAAGGCTGATAACTAAATCAGCGCGAAGCTTTGCGGGCTCTACACGGAAGAAATTTGATGTTATCACTGTGCCTATCCAGGATGAGTTTGGGGCTGTAACAACAGGGGCGTTTAGTCTGAAGGAAGATTATCTTCACACAGTTGAGGCAGTGGGCGAGCTCTTTTCGCTGCTGAATGAGGGTGGCGTATTAACCATCGGCAGTTGGCTGCAGATGCCGCCTTCTGAATCCATGAGGCTTGGCTCTACCATCCTGGAGGCACTGTCCCGGCTTGAAATAGATAATCCCTCCTCTCATATATCCGCTATAAGGGGCTGGATTACGGCAGCGTATCTTATCAAAAAGGAGCCCTTTACCCCTCAGGACATTCAAACCATAAGAGATTTCTGCAGAAAGAGAAGATTTGATGTATTTCATCTTCCCGGCGTGAGAAAAGATGAGGTAAATGTCTACAACTCGCTTCCGGAGCCTCTCTACTACAATGGATTTAAACAACTGCTTGACGCCGGGGATAGGGCGGATTTTTGTAAGGCATATTCATGCAATATCTGTCCGGTATGGGACAACTCACCTTTTTTCTTTCACTTCTTCAGGTGGGCCCAGGTGCCGGATATAATAAGGGGCTTTGGGAAGGAATGGAAACCCTTTGGGGGAGGCGGATATCTGGTAATATTGTTCTTACTGATGGTCTCTCTGATTCTATCGGCAGTCTTTATACTCCTGCCTCTCAGGATAGGCAAGAGACCGAAGATGAATTCCCCCCGCCTTTTTATCTATTTCGCAGGGCTCGGGCTTGGCTATCTAATTATAGAGATATGCCTCATACATCAATTCATCTTATTTCTGGACCATCCCGTCTACTCATTTGCAGTGGTCTTGAGCTCTATGTTATTCTTTTCGGGCATTGGCAGTCTCCTCTCAAGGCGTCTGAACTCACCTATTATATTTAAGCTCCTGGCGGTTTTGCTGTGTATATTTGTTTTTGTCTATCTGAAACTGATTCCCTGTCTGTTTGGTTTGTTCCTGGGGAAGTGTCTTTTTGTCCGTATGTTGCTGA
>CBDUUU010000063.1:0-5323 GCA_965370485.1 uncultured bacterium | reverse complement strand
GAAGGACAGCCTGAAGATCTTCGACTAGATAAGGGACAGGAATTCGGCCCAGAGTTCTTTTGTAGTTTTCAAACACTTATCCACAGTTTATCCACAGCCCAGAGCAGAAAATAGGTGCTGGACTAATTATATGTCTTAATCCTGTATCTGTCAAAGATTTTGAATCATCCCAAAAAGCGGCTCACTTCTCAGATTTTCGCCGACAACCTTTGCCATCCCGAGCAGCCTTCCGGAGGGGTTATGTACCCTGACAATCTCTTTCATTTTTAATTTTCCCGGCAGTTCACTCAGGTTCTCACAGGTAATGAGGCTATTCTTGCCCAGTGTTCTTTCAAATCCTGGACTCTTTATTTTTATTGCGGGGAATGATGAAATGGCCTCATCCATAGGGATTGTTACCTCCTCCGGATGGGGGATGTCCCTCAGGTCGTCAAGAGAAATTGCCTTCTCTATCAGAAATGAACCGCTTCTTGAGCGGGTAAGCTCAGATTGATGTGCCCCGCATCCCAAATCCTCTCCGATGTCGGCGCAGAGTGTTCGGATATATGTCCCCTTGGAGCATGTCACCCTGAAACGCACCTCAGGGGTCTTGTATTCAAGAATTTCAAGTTTGAAGATTTCAATCCTTCTCGGCTCCCTTTTAACCTCTTTACCTTCTCTTGCCAGCTCGTATAATTTTCTGCCATGATAGCGGATAGCAGAGACCATCGGAGGGATCTGTTCCTGCTCCCCGACGAACTTGCGAAAGGTTTCCTCAAGTCTTGCGCGGGACAGAGCAGGCACCGGCGTCACCTTTATGGGCTTACCTGAGGCATCCTGAGTGTCGGTTGTTATCCCGAGGGTTAATGCCCCGGTATATTCCTTATCGGCAGACATCAGGAACTGGCTGATTTTTGTGGCCCTGCCTATGCAGACGAGAAGCACCCCCTTGGCATCGGGGTCGAGTGTCCCTGCATGCCCCACCCTTCTTGTGTTGAAGATCTTACGAACCTCATCCACTACATCGTGCGAGGTCATCCCTTTGCATTTGTTGATATTTAATACACCATCCATAATTTTAAGTGTCCCCGTTCACGACCATAATTTTAAGCTAACTTTTTCAGGATAAGGCGGGCGGCTTTTTTCCCGCTCATCAGCATGCCGCCGAATATCGGCCCCATTCGCGGGGCGCCAAAGACGGCGTTGGATGCCATGCCTGCGGCGAATACCCCTGGATAGATCTCCCTGGTATTTTTCACAATTGTGCTCTCTGCCTTTTCCGCGCACATTGGCCTCTCGCCGATTATCTGCCCTGTGGTTGTTTTTAGTTTGTTCCCAAGCTTTCTTTGAATGATATTTGCTATCTCGGCTGAGTGGCCCGTAGCATCAACGATATAGCCTGCCCTTACAGTGATGGGGTCGACGTGCAGTCTTGAGGTCTCGACAGCACTCCAGTTGATTACGAGCCCTGTGACTCTGTTTCCTTTTGTCATAACATCCTCAACGCTTATTAGATTAAATATTCTGGCCCCTGCCTTTGCCGCCATTGAGCAGATTGTAGATGTGGCCTCCACAGAGTCTGCGCAGAAGTATCCATCAGAGGCTCTGCGGCTTCTTACCCCGAGTTCATCGAGTATTTTTCTGCCTTCCTCCTGCACGACTATCTCGTTGAACATCATTCCGCCGCCCCACATCCCTCCTCCGATGGAAAGTTTTCTCTCGAAGAGGGCTATTTTTTTGTTCTCCTTTGCCAGGTAATAGGCGCAGATTAGCCCTGCCGGCCCGCCTCCAACAATGGCAGCCTCGAGCTCAAGGCTGTCTAACAGCTTTTCAGAGAACTGTTTGATTATTGCCCGTGATATTTTAATCTCATCCAGTTTCATTTTGCACCTCGGCTATTGTAATGGCAATCACGCACAGTTATATCTTATAATAACCCGCAGTTTTTTGCAATGATATTTTTGAGCATGCTCAATTATCCTCATACCACAATTTGTTGAGCAATTACATATTTTTATGCCTTGTCATTACCCTCTATATCGGTTATTATTTACGTAGTCGCACCCTTCAGGGTGCGCAGACTGAAGCCTGCGGCTACCACAAATGACGTGGTTTACTGAGTATTTACCTGGGTGGAGGGGACTGGGAGATGCCAGATAATAAGATTCCCGATAAGATGAATGCCGTGGTTATGTCAAGGGTGGGGCTTGAAAACGTGAGGCTTGCCGAGCTTAATGTGCCCCGGCCAAACGAGAACCAGATTCTTGCCCGTGTTGATGCCTGTACCATTTGCACATCTACCTTTAAATTATTAGCCCAGGGCCCGGAGCATCCGTACCTCAACGGATGGGACATTGAAAGATACCCTGTCATTCTTGGCGATGAAGGCGCCATCACCGCTGTAGAGGTCGGCGCAAATCTGAGAGACAGCTATTATGCCGGCGAGAGGCTTGCCATACAGCCGGCTGTGGAACATAAGCCCGTTAACCACAGGCAACGGTATCGCAATCCTGATTTAATGAAAAAGGTTGCTGTGGGCTATACGCTTGGAGGGCATCTGGCGCAGTATATATTAGTCACAGAGGAGGTAATAGAGGCAAACTGCCTGGTAAAGCTGCCTTCCCAGGAAATGGGTCATTTTGAGGTTTCCCTGTCAGAGCCGCTTTCCTGTGTTGTCTCTTCACAGGACCATCATATCCATTTCACCGTGGAGCCTGAGGCGGGGCGTGTGCCTGTGAAAGGGCTTCTGAAAGGCGGGGTAACTGTAATATTTGGCGCGGGCGTAATGGGCAGATTCCATATTGAGGCGGCAATTTCGCATCAGCCGGGAGATATCGTTGTATTTGATATTGAGCCGGACAGGTTCCCATGGATCGAAAAGTACTTAGTTGAGCGCGCAGGACGAAGAGGGGTTAAGATTCATTGCGAGAGGGCAGACAGGGCAAATTTGCAGGAGACCCTGCGTAGCCTTACCGGGCGCAGTTTCGCCGATGACATTATCGATGCAACAGGCTCTGTTAGGGCACAGGAGGCCGCGCTCAAGCTTGCCGGCAGAGGCAGTGTATTTAATTCTTTTGGCGGGCTAAGGCCGGATGAGAATATGATTAAAATAGATATGCGCAGGGTCCACTATGATGAGATGATTATTACCGGCTCCTCCGGGGGAGGTTGGGCGGATACACGAAGGGCCCTGGAGCTTGTAAATGAAGGCAATATCCATCTCGGGGCGTATATCAGGTTGGTTGGCGGCCTCCCGGATGCGGTTGATTTTTTGAAACTTGTGAAATCCGGCAGGGTTGACGGAAAGGCCATTGTTTATCCTGATATCAAGCTGGATAAGCCTATTAGGGTTGAGGATGAGTGGACAAAGGAAAAAGAGTCTGAGCTGCTGATATCTGGATCTTCCGATCAAGTCGGAAGATGACAGGATGAGGACTTGCATGCAAAAGATATATGTAGGGATTGGCGGCGGCGCAATACAGCTCGGCTTATGGGCATATTACGCCAGCTCTGCCGGGATGAGGGTTATCCTCTGTGATGTCGATACTGTGAGGGTAAACCAGATCAAAAAAAATAAGAATTTTTACTTTGTAAACATTGCCTATTTTGACAGGATTGCCCCTGTGAGGGTCGGCCCGGTTGAGATTTACGATTTAAATCTCCCGGAAGAGCGCAAAAAAGTCCTCGGATTTATAAG
Source organism: uncultured bacterium (assembly GCA_965370485.1). Lineage (GTDB taxonomy): Bacteria > NPL-UPA2 > JAUVJM01 > CBDUUU01 > CBDUUU01 > CBDUUU01. The sequence continues at coordinate 1,647 of CBDUUU010000063.1, read as the reverse complement.
AGTGGCAAATGACATTGTTACAGCGGTGCCTGATATTTCTGTTTATCAAAAGGGTGTGAGCCGGCTTTTGAGAGAGGGGTTACTCCTGCGCAAGAATCTGCCTGTAGTGCTTTATGCATCAGAGAATCAGATTAAATCGGCGAAAATTTTAGAAAGGTTAGTCTATCCAAAGGGTACTACGCCGCCGTTTGTGCAGTTCTGCGATACTGTCATTGCCAGAATGGGTGGGCTGCACTGTGAGAGGCGGTTAATGAAAAAATCTAATCTCACACCTATAGTGTCCGGGGGCAGAGAGGCCATCCTAACGGAGGATTTTGACAGGATTATCATTGAGAGGGAGCGTCTATCGGGCAGTTACTCATTTGAGAGAGGGTTCTCAAGATTTTGTCAGACAGACAATATCGGTTTTTATGAAGAGAGAAAACTCTTTGGCCATAATGCCGTGCATTCACTGCTCGGATTCGTCGGGAAACTCAAGGGTTATAAATTTATGTCTCAGTATAATGGTGACCCTGATTTTGGCTATATTGGCGTAGATGCCCTGCTGAAAGAGACCGGGGCATGGTTCAAGAAGAAATATAAGGGAACGAGGGAGGAGACTGCAACAGAGGATGGGTACAGGTTATGGGCCATTCAGCTTTGCAGGCGTATTGTATCCCCGTTTCTCTATGACCCGATTGAGCGCATTATTCGGGACCCGCAGAGAAAACTTGGCTGGAATGACCGCCTTATCGGCGCCATTCGCAGGGCACTATCAACAGGGGTAATGCCGGGAAGATATGCGCTTGGTGTTGCGGCGGCTATTTACCGGAGGGACCTCACAAGAAAAAAGGCTATTTCGGAATTGAAAACCATCCTGGAGAAAACGGGCGGCAGGGGGCGTTCACAGCAGAAAATTCTCAGCCTTGCGGGGGATGCCTTTGAGGTCATAAAAGGGTGGAAAGAGAATAAATGCAGAAGTTTATGGGAATATTCCGGAAAGGAGGGTTACGATGCGGCCATTAAGTAAGATTGCTCCGGATTGGTGGGATTATACCACGGTGGATAGGGAAATCCTTGACGATGCTGCAAGATTAACAGCAGATGACCTTGCAGGGCTTTCCAGAGAGGGATTCGCAATAAAAATCTATGATACCTTAGAAGATTTTTTTCTGGCAGAGGCGCTGGAATATATCACCAGCTGGCGGCAGGCAGCGGAGAATGAACCTGCCGGTATATGCGGTCCCGTTGGCCCCACAGAACAACTTCCATTGGTTGCCAGGCTGGTTAATGAATTGGAAATAGACCTCAGGCACTGCCATTTTTGGGGGATGGATGAATGGGTAGTCGGCGGTAAAGAGGCGGGGCTTGATTTCCCTCTGGGGTTTGCCAGGACAGATATGGATTTATGCTTTAATAGGATAAAAAGCGAACTGCGGATGCCCGAAGAAAACATTCATTTCCCTGCAGTTGACACATCTGAATATATAAAATCCTGGGACTGGGTTAGATGCATAGTTATGCAGGGAGGACAGGGCGAGATAAAACATTGGGCCTTTAACGACCCTGTCAAAAGAGAGGGTAAGTATAGGGACCAGCCGCCCTCCCCCCAGGAATACAGAAAATTACAAACAAGGGTGGTTGACCTTCATCCTGCCACCATTATCC
>CBDUUU010000062.1:0-5399 GCA_965370485.1 uncultured bacterium | reverse complement strand
CTGTTTCTTTTCCGGTCTCTCGATAATTTCCCTGTGGACGTTGAATTTCTTAGAAAATCCGACTGTGATAGTTTCCCCGCTGATCTCTATCGGTTTGCCTTCGCGTAAAAACGCCTCTGTAGTCTTTTTCTTTTTTCTGGTCTCTTCGAGCACCTCACCCCAGCGTTCGCTGATGATGGACTCAGACAGGGGCGGGTCGTCCTGCGGGGATAGGTCTGCCTGTGGGGGTGAGCCCGCCCGCGGAGGCGGGTCTGTCTGCGGGAGCGGGTCTGTTGGAGGCGGGGATGGGTCTGTTCGATGTGATGGGATTTGCGTGAGTTTAATCACTGCGAGCTCCAGGGGAGTCTTTGTCTCACCCGAGATTCTCATCTGCCTTAGGACATCCGAGAGGAGGTCAATTGTCTCAAAGACCTTTTCCGTTGAGAACTGCTCTGCGCTTTTGGTAAGTCTTTCGAGAGCGGGCCCTGTTAGCTCGAGGGTGGAGAGGGTATCCTTTCCCATTTTGGCAATGAGAATGTCCTTCCAGTGTTCCTGCCACCGGCTTATGAATTGTTCGAGGTCCCTGCCCTCGTTGAAGATGTCATTTATGACATTGATGCAGGAGACTGTATCTCCATTTGCAATTGCAAGCCCGAGCTGAAAAAAAACCTTTTCATCAACGAGCCCCATAAGGTTGTTTACGTCTTCAACCAGAATCTCTCCATCACAGAAAGAAACAAGCTGGTCGAGGATGCCCTCAGAGTCTCTCAGGCTTCCGTTGGCACCCCTTGCAATAGCAGAAAGCGCCTCCCGGCCTATCTTTATCTTCTCTGAGCCTGCAATTTGTTCCAGTCTCTTTGCTATCTCAGAAGAAGAAATCCTTCGGAAATCAAACCGCTGGCATCTTGAGAGCACAGTAAGGGGCACCTTGTGCGGCAGTGTGGTGGCAAAGATAAATTTTATGTGGGATGGGGGCTCTTCCAGGGTTTTTAACAGCGCGTTAAATGCCTCCCTGGTGAGCATATGAACCTCATCGATAATATATATCTTGAATTTTGCGCTTGCCGGGGCAAATTTAACATTGGAGCGCAGCTCCCGAATTTCGTCAATGCCGCGATTAGAGGCGCCGTCTATCTCCAGAACATCGATGTTTCTCCCGTCTGCAATCTCAATACAGCTTGAGCATCTGTTACATGGTTCGGGAGAGATACCCTTTTCACAATTGAGCGCCCTGGCAAGTATCCTGGCGGTGCTGGTTTTTCCAACACCTCTTGGCCCGGCAAAGAGGTAGGCATGGGCAACGCGGTCGGACTTAATGGCGTTTGTGAGCGTCCTTGTGATATGGGGCTGCCCGACAATCTCCTTGAAGAGCATGGGCCTCCATTTTCTCGCAAAGACAAGATACAAAGTAAGCCTCGCAGTAAATGTTTAAGTGGTTATGCACCCTGCCTCGATCCTGCTTTCCCTGCCGGCCCGCAGCAGTTAACTCCAACACAGTTCCCCTTCAGCACGCAGAAGAACCCATTTACCGCTGCTTCCTTCCGGACCTGACGGGGTTCGCAGGCCTTACTGCTGCAAAGGGCTGGGTTTTCAACGCCACTTGCCGCAGGTCAAACCTGGAAAGAAAGTGACCTCAGCAAAGGAATTCAGCCCTGCTAAAGCGGGTTGCAGGTAAACCCCGCTGCTTATAGCTGCGGGGTCTAGGGCACCGCTATCTCCCCGCCTAGCATAACCACTATTAAACCTCTCGTAAGTATTCAGTAAACCATGTCATTTGCGGTAGCCGCAGGCTTCAGCCTGCGCACCCTGAAGGGTACAACTACCTCTCGGTATGGTGTTCACTGAGCATTTACAACCTCTCAGCCTATATTATCAATAATTCCCTGTTTGCACAAGAAAATTTTTTTAATCATTCATACCTTAAGGCTTCAATAGGATTGAGTTTTGCAGCCTGGTGTGCCGGCCAGAGGCCAAAGCCTATGCCCACAGCAATGGAAAACGTTGCAGCAAGCAATATAGAAAATGTGGAGATTTGTGTTGTCCACTCCGCAAGTACGGTCAGAAGCATAGATATACCTACTCCAAAGAAAATACCCGCCATGCCGCCGCTAAAAGTCATCAACACAGACTCAATGAGGAATTGGGTCATTATATCTATCCTGCGCGCCCCCATTGCCTTACGGAGACCTATTTCTCTTGTGCGCTCGGCAACAGAGACAAGCATAATATTCATAATGCCTATGCCGCCTACTAAAAGAGAGATTGCGGCAATAAAACCCAAAAGCCGGGTCATTGTCTTAGTTGTGCTTTCCAGTGTCTCCTGAATCTCGGCCATATTGCGTATTCGGAATGAATCATCGCCCTCTTCGTCAAGACGGTGGCGTTTAATGATAAGCTTACGTATCGCCTCCTGTGCGTCTTCTATCAAAGCAGAGTCTCTTACCTCTGCATCGATAGAGTCGACATATTCTTTTCCTAAGAGTCGATACATAGCGGTAGTAACCGGGATAACCACCAGATCATCCTGGTCGCGCCAGGCAGTGGCACCCTTTTCCGGCAGAATACCGACTACCCGAAAATTTATACGATTGATCTTAATTGCTGCGCCGATGGGATTGATATTTCCAAAAAGCTCTTTTGCTGCCGTGGTACCAAGGACAGCCAGTTTTTGACGTGTTTTTGATTCTTCTTTTCTAAAGAACCTGCCGGCGGTAGGAACGGAGGCACGCATCGGCGCATAATCTGCTCCCGTACCTATGACTTGCGTATTCCAATTTTTATTGCCATATACAAGCTGGGCGCGGCCTCTGACTGAAGGAGAGGCTCTCTTCACCTGAGGCAATTTAGCTATCGCCTCTGCATCCCGTAAGGTAAGCCGGGTAACTGCACCTGTCTCTAAAGCTATCCCGTGCATTCGGCTGGAACCGGGTCTTACCGTTAAAAGGTTTGAGCCTAAGAAAGCCAGTCTTTGCGAAATAGACTCCCTTGCCCCCTGACCCAGGGCCAGCATAGCAATCACTGCCGCAACGCCGATAAGGATACCCAGCATAGAGAGAATCGAACGCATCTTATGTAAAAAAATAGCATGATATGCCTGCCGAAGATGGTCCATAAATTTGGCTTTTCCCAAAGATAGGTATGATTCAGACAAAATATCATCTATTTTTACATCCCCGGAGGCAGAAAGTGATTTCCCAATCTTACTCTTGGCCTCGACTTTTTCATCGGAAACAATCTCGCCATCACGCATATGAATGATTCTTTTTGCGCGCCTGGCAATCTCTTTTTCATGGGTAACCATAATAATGGTCTTGCCCTTTTGATTGAGATTTTCCAGGATTGAAATAATTTCTTCTTCACTTTTTGTATCGAGATTACCGGTTGGCTCATCGGCAAGGATAATCAAAGGTTCATTCACTAAAGAGCGGGCAATAACTACACGTTGTTGTTCCCCTCCTGATAATTCGCTTGGCCGATGAGATTCCCTGTGAGAGAGACCGACCTCCCTTATCTTTTCTTTGGCCTTTTCTTTCAAATGCCGTTTCCCTGCATAGATTAAAGGGAGTTCTACGTTTTCCAGGGCGGTTACACGAGGCAGAAGATGGAATTGCTGGAAGACAAAACCCGTCAAACGGTTTCTTAAAAGAGCCAGCTCTTCGTCTTTTAATCTGGTTATCTCTTTCCCAAAAAGAATGTATGACCCGGAATCGGACCTGTCTAAAAAACTCAATATGTGAAGAAGAGTTGATTTTCCTGAGCCGGAAGGGCCGGTAATGGCAATAAATTCTCCGCAGGTAATTTTTAAAGATATATTGCGTAACGCCTGTACTCCTATTTTACCGGTTTGGTAAGTCCTGGTTATGTTTTTTAATTCTATCATGTTTTTCCTGTGTCCGGCCGGTGGGCATCCTAATGACCTTTATTTTTCTTGCCCGGTCTTCTCCGTCCAAAAGGCATAAAAGGATTTCTGCCCGGGGTAATGTTTTGTGCGGGGAAATATCTTTGGGTTACGATCAATATCTTATCTGCTGCCTCTACCCCTGAAATAATTTCTACATTCCTTTCATCGAACATACCAAGTTCAACCTTGCGTTTAACAGGCTGTTTGCCTTTGCCCCGGCTTAAGAGAACGAAGTTTTCTTCCCCCTCTTTTTTGGCGGCATCCAGCGGTATCAATAAAACGTTTTTCCTGCTTCTTTCTGTTATATCTACGTTTGCACTCATGCCGGAGCGGAAAACCTCCGGCACTCTCTCCGGGAGAATGTCTACTTCATAGGTGATAACATTATTTACAATCCTGGATTCATAGGATATATGGTCAACCCTTGCCTTCACTTTTATTTGAGGATAGGCGTCTAAACCAATGATTGCTGTCTGAGAGGGTTTTACCTTCCCGATATCGGTCTCATCGACCTGTGCCTTAACGATGAGACGGTCCGATAATACAATCACCGCATCACCGGAAGCAACGGTCTGGCCCGGCTCGACCGACCGCACGATAACTTCTCCATCGATAGGTGCTATCAATGGTGTGGGTTTATACGCCTCCTGCCAGTATTTTAAGGTCTCCTCGCCCTGCGCTCTGGCGGCATCTAAAAGAACAGCTCTTTCCATCGAACTCATCCATGCCAGGGTCTGGCCGGTCTTTACTTTATCCCCTTCTTTAACTAATATCTTTTCAATCCGGCCGTTAACCGGCGGTTTTATTTCTAAGCGGTTTTGAGGTTGGACTGTGCCGGCCGTCGATATAAAAATTCGAATATTGCCATAAACGGGGCTTATCTCTCTGGTAATCTCATCAGAGGGCTTGTTTTGTTTTATCTTTGTTATTAAAGCTGTCCCGCAGCTTAAGGCAATTAGCACACCAAGACAAATCTTCCATTTTTTATTCCTTATATTCACAATCTAATGTCCCTCCTCTTGCCTGAATCCAGTTAGCCTCGGCCATCAGGACATCGGCCTGGGTATCCAGGAGTGATTTTTTTGTTCTTACTAAATTGTCCTCGATAATTGTCCAGTTATCAAAGGAAATAAGCCCGGTTGAATATTGAGCTTCGGCAATTTTTGCACGAACTTCGGCCGCCTCCAGAAATTTTTTCTGTACGTCAACCCTGTCTATCATATTCTGAAACTCTATCCAGGTGTCTTCCAGTGTCAGGGCAACACTGCTGCGGTTGCTCTCCTCATCTGCCTGTGCCTGGCTAAGGACAGCTTTGGTTCTTGAAACTTCGGCTCTTCGGCTGCCGCCTTCGAATAAAGGAAGAGACAGGCTTACCCCCACCGACCATTGGTCCTTGTCCGGCGGCCAATCCGAAGCTGTTCTCCCTGCGCTTGTATCTGCATAGACCCGGGGGAAGAAATCAGCTTTAGCTGATTTTAGATTAAATCTCGCTGCCTCTTTCCGGGCAATAAGTTTTTGC
>CBDUUU010000061.1:0-5436 GCA_965370485.1 uncultured bacterium | reverse complement strand
TCATAAACCAGGGGAAAATCACCTATATACCGGGCAACATCTACTCCAATTTTCCGCTAACAATGGAGTTGTTGTATCTGCTCAGCCTGTTGCTCAAAGGCGACATTCTGGCCAAACTCCTTCACCTGGCGGCAGGGCTTCTAACCGCGCTGGGCATCTACTCCTTCACCAGAAGACATTTTGGGAAAAAGTCCGCACTCCTCTCCAGCGTCATCTTCTATAATATCCCCATTGTCGGGATGCTTTCAGGCTATGCCTTTAATGACCTTACCCTTACACTCTTCATTTTCCTGGCCTGCATATCTATGCTGCGATGGTTTACCTCCGGACAAAACCCCTGGCTTATCAGCTCAGGCATTTTCTGCGGTCTCTCGATGGGAACAAAATACACAGGGTTCTTATTCTGCCTGTTTCCCCTTGTGGCAGCCATTTGCCTGAAAGTTCTTTTTATCGATAAAAACAGATTGGCCGTCTGCCTCAAAAGGACTGCCCTTTTTCTTGTAATCAGTATAACAGCTGCCTCCCCATGGCTGGTAAAAAACGCAATCTATACACATAATCCGGTCTATCCATTTTTTTATAGTATATTTTCTAAATCCTTTGGCCATCCGGGAGGCGAGATATTCGACATAGACAGATTTGCCTCCCACCACAGCGCGCAAAACACCAGCCCGGGGCACATTTTGAGACTGCCATTGAAACTCTCTATGAACAACCAGTTTGGGCTCGTGCTCCTCGTCCTGCTTCCCGCACTTCTGTTTGTGCGTGGTGTCGATGAAAAGGTCAAGCTGTGCCTCTGCTATGGCGGACTATATTTTCTCCTGTGGGCATACCTCACCCACCAAAACAACAGATTCTTTCTGCCTGCCCTGCCCACCCTGAGTATCTGCGCAGGTTACGCCGTAAAACGCCTTGAGGGAGAGAGACCTCTTGCTCACCTTTTTAATGTCATAATCCCTGCGATAATGCTTTTCAACTTCTACTGGCTGCCTCTTTCCATTGCCAACTACGGAGTCCTGAAAGTAGCCTGCGGGATTGAAACCCGCGACAACTTTCTTGCGCGCTCACCTCTTTATCAATACTCCGCTTTTCAATACATAAATGAAAATCTGCCTGCATCCTCCAAACTCCTCTTCATCGGCGAAAATCAGGGCTATTACTGTAATAGAGAATTTGTCTCCAACAGCCCGCTTGATACGAATATCATTGTAAAAATAGCCAATGTCTCGGATAATGAGGAGGAGATGCTCACCAGACTCAAAAAAATGGGCATAACCCATATTCTATACAACGCATCCGAGGTCAAGAGGGTCTCTGATAGCTACAACTCCTTCAATTGGGCATCTCCGGAGTCAAGAAGGCGATTTATAAAACTCCTCTGGGGCGGGCAGTTGTTGGAGGAAATTTACTCCAGAAATGGGGTATTTATTTACAGGGTAATATATTAATGACACACAGTTCACCGAATATTTATAGTGAAATGGTCCTTTCCTCCGGCAATGAGGCGGCTGCAGAGGCGGCAGTGCGGGCAGGATGCCGTTTCTATGCGGGATACCCCATAACACCGCAAAACGAGCTAACCGCGTATATGTCCAGGCGGCTGCCTGAGGTGGATGGGACATTCATTCAGGCGGAAAGCGAACTCGCCGCTATCAATATGGTTTTCGGGGCATCAACCACAGGCACCCGCGCTATGACCTCCTCTTCAAGCCCCGGAATCAGTCTGAAACAGGAAGGAATCTCATATATGGCAGGATGTGAACTGCCGGGGGTAATTATAAATATGATGAGAGGGGGGCCCGGGCTTGGCAACATTACTCCTGCCCAATCAGATTATTTTCAGGCAGTTAAAGGAGGAGGGCATGGCGATTATAAAGTGATAGTACTTGCCCCATCGACCTGCCAGGAACTTATAACTCTGACAGGGCTGGCCTTTGAGCTGGCTGATAAATATCGCAACCCGACCCTTATCCTTGGAGATGCAATCATTGCCCAGACAATGGAGCCTGTCACCTTTCCCCTTGAGAAGTCGGAGGAGGAAATAAAAAGTCTAAGTGCCGGGAAGGACTGGACATTAGGCGGGGCAAAGGGCCGCCCCCAGCGCATCATCCGCTCGCTTTTTCTCAAAGAAGGAGCGCTTGAGGCTCATAATAGAGACCTCCAGAGAAAATTTACGCAGATGCAGTGGGAGGTGCAATGCGAAGAACAAGAAACCCGGGATGCGCGGCTTATCCTTGTTGCCTTTGGCTCAGTTGCACGGATTTCGCGCTCGGTTGTCTCTGTTGCAAGAAAGAAGGGATATAAAGTCGGGCTGATAAGACCTGTAACACTGTGGCCATTCCCTGATAAGATAATTGCCGGGCGTGCAAAGGATAAAGTGCATTTTCTTGTGGTCGAGATGAATGCAGGGCAGATGGTAGAGGATGTCCGGCTCTCCGCGGGTGGAAAGAGTCCGGTGAGTTTCTACGGCAGGATGGGCGGCGGAATACCTACAGAGGAAGAAATATTCTCAGAGGTTCAAAAACTTTACAATGCAAAATAAAGAGGCAACTCAGACTTTAAAGCGGCTCCGAATGCATTATTGCCCCGGCTGCGGGCACACAATCATTCACCGGCTCATTGGAGAGGTCATTGACAGGCTCGGAATAAGAGAAAAGACAATCGGCGTCGCACCTGTGGGCTGCGCTGTAATAGCATATGATTATTTTAACCTCGATATGAGTGAGGCCGCCCATGGGCGAACACCGGCGGTGGCAACAGGAATCAAAAGGACAAAACCTGAAACTATAGTATTCACAATTCAGGGGGATGGCGACCTGGCTGCAATAGGCACGGCAGAGATTATTCATACGGCAAATCGCGGAGAAAATATTACCGTCATCTTTGTTAATAATGCAATATACGGGATGACAGGCGGACAGATGGCCCCAACCACCTTAGAAGGGCAAATAACCACAACAACCCCTCGTGGGCGGGAGGTCCGAACATCCGGCTACCCGCTGAAGGTCTGCGAACTGCTTTCTGTCTTGCCTGGATCCGCCTTCTTAGCACGGACGGCAGTTAATAACCCCTCTAACATCAAGCTAACCCGGCAGATGTTAGAGAAGGCATTTCGCACACAGCTTGAGGAAAAGGGGTTTTCTCTCATTGAGATACTCTCCCCCTGCCCGACAAACTGGAGGCTCTCGGCAGTGGAGTCGGCAAAATGGATCGAGGAGAAGATGATAAAATATTTTCCCCTCGGTGAAATAAAAAACCTAGGCGATTTGTAGTTGCCCGATTCATCGGGCTAAAACCTATGCGTAAAGAGATAATTATAGGAGGCCATGGCGGACAGGGCGTAATACTTGCGGGGAAATTTCTTGCCTACCTTGCAATGAAGGAGGGAAGGTTTGTAACCTATTTCCCTTCTTACGGGGCAGAAATGAGAGGAGGGACGGCAAACTGCACCGTAATCATCTCAACAGTAGAGATTCCATCTCCCATTTGTTCCTTCCCGAAGGTTGTCGTTGCGATGAATGAACCTTCTCTCGATAAATTCGCCCCGCGTATAAGCAAGGGCGGGCTTTTGATTATAAACAGCTCCCTGAGTAAAAAAGAGCCTGAAAGAAATGACCTAAAAACAATCAAGATACCAGCAGATGCAAAGGCAAAGGAGCTGGGGAATGTCAAGGTTGCCAATATGATTGTGCTTGGCAAACTGCTGACTATGTTGAAGCTTACCTCAATCGAGAATGCCTGCTCTCTGCTCGAGAGAGTACTGCCCCCTCACCAGCATAATCTGCTGGGCATAAATAAAAAGGCCTTGAGTATAGGCAGTCGTTTGTAGAATTTCAGTCATCTGTCCCGAAGAAGATGCCAAGTTGGTCCTTTATGCTCTTTACCCCTCCCTTGATATCCTCCCCGAGTCCCCCGCCAAAAGAGAGAAGAGGCCCGAAAGCCTCTCCCAGTCCGCGGAAGCTGGCTTTGGCAAGTATTCTTTTGGTAACAGCGGAGGTAATCTCCTTTGTGCCCGTAAGGTCATTAAATTCTTCATGGTCAATGTCCAGAGTAATATAACGCTCCCTTTTCTCGGTGCCCTTAATTTTTATATGGCCAATTGACAAAACCAGTTTTTTTATCTTTATGTCTATCTCCTTTTTTTCTGTCTCCTTTATCTGCGTTTCCCTACCTGCCGGTTTCCCCTTTTCCGCGGACATGCCGGGTTCTTTTTCCTCACCGGCGGAAAGGACCTCATAGAACCTTTCTATGTTACTTCCCCCTTCATCTTTCACAATCACTATCTCCTGAATGTCAAGCTCTACATTGCTGCAATGCAATTTCCCCCTGAGCACAGGGCGCGCTTCATAGTCGACATAAATAAGAGGCACGTCCAGAAACAACTCTTCCCTTCCCCGCCCGGGGTTATAAACCTTTAGCCCGCTAATCTTCACCTGGCTCTGAAACAGCCCGATGTCAAAGCTCTCAATATCCACAGGTATGCCCAGCCCCTCGCAATATCTCTCAATCTGCCCGCAAATAATGGCATTCCTGAACGAAAAAACAATCACCGGGACAATTACAGCAACACCAAGCAAAGCCCACAAAACCACCTTTAATGTCTTTTTTCCCTTCATAGAGTTATAACCTCCAATTCACCCAGCGCCTAATGGCGTATATTACCATCATTCTCCCCTTGTGGGCAAGTAAATTTTGGACAAGACAGCCCTGCACTGCTATAATGGGAATAATGGAAACGAGACAGGTTGTTGCCATTGTGGGCAGGGTAAACGTGGGAAAGTCCTCTCTTTTTAACCGCCTCACCAGGAAAAGAGATGCCATTACCTTCTCTGAGCCTGCCACAACAAGAGACCGTATATACGGGGATGTCGCCTGGAAGGGAAGGTCATTCTCGGTTGTTGACACAGGGGGACTTTTTGCACCCATCGATGATGGCATTCAAAAACGGGTATATGAGCAGACTGCCCTTGCGATAGACTCCTCAGACGTCATTCTTTTCGTCGTTGATGCGGGAGATGGGATTACACCGATAGATTCGGCAGTTGCAGATATGCTGAGGCGCAGCAAAAAGGCAATAGTCCTGGCGGCAAATAAGATTGACAAAAGCGGGGCGCTGGAAGAGGCCGGTTCATTCTTCAAAATGGGAGTTGGCGAAGTTTTGCCCGTCTCTGCCGCTCACAACAGGGGAATTGATGCATTACTTAATAAACTCATCGAGCTGCTCCCCGATAAAAAGGCTGTAGAGAAAAGCAGCAAGAACCGCATCGCCATTGTGGGGCGGCCAAATGTTGGCAAGTCTTCTTTCATAAATGCGCTCCTGCGGGAAAACAGAGTCCTCGTTGATAAGGAACCGGGGACAACAAGGGACGCCGTCGAGACAACGTTTCGGCATAAGGGGGCCGGTTTCACACTCGTAGACACAGGGGGGCTCAGGGG
>CBDUUU010000060.1:0-5670 GCA_965370485.1 uncultured bacterium | reverse complement strand
CAGATAAAATACGTCTGAACCCGGGTAATATTTACAAAGATGATGAAATAGAAAGAATTGTGGGGCTGGCAAAGGAGCGCTCTATACCCATAAGGGTAGGTGTGAACTCCGGCTCACTCAGAGGGGAGAACAAAAATCTTAAACTGCCTGAGGCAATGGTCGAGAGTGCGCTCTCATATACAGGCATTATGGAAAGACTTAAGTTTACCGATATAATAATTTCCCTGAAGGCATCGGATGTCCCATCCACAATAGAGGCATATCGTCTCCTCTCAAAGAAATGTGATTACCCCCTTCATCTCGGGATTACGGCTGCAGGCGCTTCTTTGCAGGGGGTTATTCGCTCTTCAGTCGGGCTCGGGGTATTACTCTGGGATGGGCTTGGCGACACCATCCGTGTCTCCCTGACAGATGACCCTCTCGAGGAAGTAAAGGCCGCCTATGGGATACTGTCTGCCCTGGGGCTGCGCCAGAGAGAGCCTGTCATTATCTCCTGTCCCACCTGTGGCAGGTGCAGGGTAGAGCTGGCAAAAATAGTCCGGGAGGTGGAGGAGAGAATAAAAGAGCTTCCGGTGTGTGATAAACTCTCTTCACTCAAGATTGCTATTATGGGCTGCCCCGTAAACGGGCCGGGGGAGGCGAAGGAGGCGGATATCGGAATTGCCTGCGGTGAGAGGACGGGACTGCTCTTTAAAAACGGCAAGTCCATCCGAAGGCTCAAAGAGGGAGAGTTTACCGAGGCGCTTCTTTCTGAGATAAAGACAATGATAGGGTAAAATTATGCTCTGGTCACAGACCTTTATTCCGACTCTAAAAGAGACCCCGTCCGAGGCCGAGGTGGCAAGTCATCGGCTGATGCTCAGGGCAGGGCTCATCCGAAAGGTGAGCTCGGGGCTTTATACATATCTTCCAACAGGGCTCACCGTAATAAGAAAGGTGGAGAATATTATCAGAGAAGAGGTGCGGAGGCGTGGGGCTATTGAGCTTTTGATGCCAATCCTCCAGCCAAAGGGATTATGGGTAGAGAGCGGGCGCTGGGGCGAGCAGGAGCTCAGTATGCTTACGGTAAAGACTCGTGAGGATAAAGAATTTGCCCTCGCCCCGACGCATGAAGAGGTCATTACGGATTTTGTGAGAGGGCAGTTAAGCTCATATCGCCAGCTCCCTATGAATTTCTTTCAGATTCAGACGAAGTTCCGCGATGAGCTGAGGCCCCGCTTTGGATTGATGCGGGCTAAGGAATTCGTTATGAAAGACGGATATAGCTTTGATGCAAGCGAGGATGAGGCAAGAGTGACCTACAAAAAGATGGAGGAGGCATACAGGTCTATCTTTTTGCGCTGCGGGCTGGACGTGGTGATGGTAGAGGCGGACTCCGGCGCAATGGGCGGCGGAGTCTCTCATGAGTTTATGGCGCTGGCAGATGCAGGGGAAGACACCGTAGCCTCCTGCCCCGCCTGCGGGTATTGCGCAAACCGTGAAGTGGTGGAGGCAGAGTCCTGCCCGAACTGCGGGGCAGGGCTGCAAACAGAGCGCGGGATAGAGGTCGGCCAGCTTTTCTTCCTCGGGACAAAGTACAGCAGGTCTCTAAAGGCGGCCTTTCTTAATAAAAACGGGAAGGAAGAGTTGCCTGTGATGGGCTGTTACGGGATTGGGGTTACAAGGGTGGTCTCAGCCGTCATCGAGCAAAACAATGACAGCTCAGGCATAATCTGGCCTGCGCAGATTGCCCCCTTCGAATCCCTGATACTGCCGCTAAATGTAAGCGATAAAACAATTATGGAGATTGCCCGCAGGGTCTATGACAGGTTATCAGGGGAAGGAGGTGAGGTCCTTCTTGATGACAGAGATGTCCAGGCCGGGGTAAAGTTCAAGGACGCCGACCTCATCGGCATTCCAACCCAGGTCATTGTCGGCGAGAAGGGTTCTAAGACAGGCGAGGTGGAGATAAAAAATCGCAGAAGCGGGAAGATAAGAAAGGTAGGTGTATCAGAGATAAGCCGGGCCCTCCTGCCTTTTCAGGACCCTTAGAAACGCCTCTACCACATCAGGGTCGAACTGGGTGCCGCTGTGTTTCTTTAACTCTTCCATTGCCTGTTCATGTGTTTTGGTCTTTCGGTATGGTCTGTCTGATACCATAGCGTCGTATGCATCGGTGACCGCTATAATCCTTGCGCCGACCGGAATCTCGTCTCCGGCTTTTCCGTCGGGATAACCCGTCCCGTCGTAATGTTCATGATGCTCCCTTACCAGCTCAATCACCTTGCCCAGAAAGGCAAGCGGCTTTAGAATCTCAGCCCCCTTCTCAGTATGGAGCTTTATCTCTTTCCACTCCTCTTCTGTGAGACTGCCGGTTTTGCCCAGAATGTTGTCGCGGATATTAATCTTTCCTATGTCATGGAGTTGAGAGGCAAGCTTTATCTCCTCTACCTCTTTTTTATCGAAGCGCATCTCCCTGGCTATAGCGACCGCATAACCTGCGACGAACTCAGAGTGCTCCTTTGTATAATGGTCCCTTGCATCAATGGCTACCGCAAGCGCCTTGATGGTATTTATATGGGCAGTCTGCAGTCTGTCAAACAGCCTGGCATTCTCAATCGCCATTGATATGTGTGATACCAGCTCTGTAAGAAGTTCTAAGTCATCCTCCAGGAAGGGCTGCCCGGACCTCTTGTTATTGGCGTTAATAACACCGGTGACCCTGTCCTTGACCTTGATAGGCACACTGATAAGTGATTTCGTATAGTATTTCTCGGAGCTCCTCCTGGCAAAGCGGGGGTCTTTCTCCACATCCTCGACAAGAACAGGCTCTCCATGCTCAGCCACCCAGCCGGATATCCTCTCCCCTTTCTTCAGGGCTACTGTCCCTATTGTTTCATCATCCAGCCCCTGTGCGGCCTCGATTTTCAGGGTCTTCGTTTCTGGGTCTTCCAGCATAATGGATACAATTTCGCATTGCATGGTGGTGGTTATCTCACTCACAACAAGATTTAGCAGGTCTTTCATATCAAGGGTAGAGACAACCCCCTGGCCCACCTCATTGACGGTAGTTATGTGTGCTATCTTCTTTTTTAGTGTCCTGGCAGTTCTTGAGGCGCGCGCGCTCAGGAGCCCCGTAATCAACCCGACAATGAAAAGACCTGCTACCGGAAGTGCGCGGTCAGCATTCCAGCCGGTCTTATACGTAAGGATACTGTAGATACCGCCCGCTGTTAGGGCGCCTACGATGCCCCCGGTTATTCCATAGCGATAAGCGGCGAGTAAGATTGGAATGCAGTAGATGTAAGAGCAGGCTGCCCCCATCCCCCTGCTAAGGCATGGGAAGAAGAACAGGGTGCAGATTAACGTTACGGCCCCTACAAGGAGAAGATTAAAGAAAAGCCTGTTTTTCAATCCCGCATCTTTCGCGTAATGGCGATGATTATCTCCACGACTTGTTTCTCCAGTAATTCCCTATGTGAGAGCTGTTCAGCCTGCTGGAGGCGCTTTAGCTCCGAGCCTATCTTATTGAGGAGCACAAGAGACTGCTCAAGCTTTACATCGATTGACTCACCGGTTCTCTCCATCATAAGATGGTCAGCCCCTGCCAACAGGTCGGCCCTGAGTCCTTTTACAAGCTCCTCAACTATCATCTCATCTGTCAGCTGAGGTAGAATCTCTTTTGCCTCCTCTCCATATTCCTCTATCAGCCCGGCAACACTGAGGGCAATCTTCTGGTTGAGCTCAACAGCCACGGCATCGATAAACCTTATGCACTGGGTCTCCAACTGCTTTCGGACTATGGGTATGCCCTTCAGTATCTTTGACTCTGCCTCATCTGCCAGCACCGGGGCGAGCTCCTTCAATTTATTCTCGATGTCAGCGGCGATTGTGGGCAGTGTCTGGGTTACCTTCGCATGCGCAAAGACGGCCAGGGCCTCCGGCTCGAGTGCCTTTACCACCTCACGGCGTATCCAGTTGAAGTAAAGCCCGACAACTATAGCCAGAACCACCCCAACAATTATTGCGGATTTTGCCCCCTTCTCCAGTGAGGCAACGTCCTTTTGCAATATCCCCTTCAGGTCCTTTGCCTTTTTCTTAAGAGCGTCAGTCTGCCTATCTGTATTATCCATCATCTACCTCCTTCAGGGCTGGGCTTTATATCCGCAAATTCCATAAATGTAGCAAGCAAAAGCTGCCACAGGTCATCCCTCTGGATAAGCTGGGGGTCGGGCTCGAATTTTCCTATCGTTTCATCAATCTCAACCAGCATGTCGAAATGCTCATCCAGCTTCTCATCAAACAATCTCAACAACTCATCCCCGAAAGAGTTTGCGAAGTTCTCAAGCATCTGCTCAACGAGTTTCTCATCCTTCAGGGCAGGTATCCCCTCAAGAATTACCTCCTCCTGTTCTTTCATTCCTGCCATAATCTTAACGAGGAGTCTCTGTCTTGCCTCCTGTTCGAGGTTTTCGGCAAAGAGGTGAGCCTCATCGCAGAGGGCCATCTTTATATCCGGCAGGGCAGACTTTGCCTTCTTCTTAAACTCCGCCTCATACACAGGGGCAACCCGCTTTACTACCCTGCTCATTGTGTCAATCACCTCCGGGGTGGTTCTCCCGAGTTCTTCGTTCAGGACAGCAGTGAACCTGCCCACATCAAAGCCGGTAACCGCCTTAATCATCCGATACATCTGGATGCCAACCACTACAACGATGAGCAGTACTGCCCCCGTTTTGAGTCTCTTGTTGAGGGCCGACTTGCGCTTGCAGGAGTCAATAAGCTTGTGGGCATCTCCAAGGTCTTCCTCAATGCCCTTCAGACGGGCCTCAAGCGAGCCTTCATCAGGTCTGTCTTCTTCTCCCATTTCTCCTCCTTTCTAAAACGTGTTGTAAACCACGTCATTTGCAGTAACCGCAGGCTTCAGCCTGCGCACCCTGAAGGGCGCCGGCTGCCTCCCGGTACGGCGTTCACTATACAACATTTTCGCAATGGGGTAAAGGGCAAAATTTGCTGATGAGGCCCCGGATTATCTCCGGTATCTTACCCTTGAAGGTAAGCGTCCCAATACAACCTATGGGAAGCACACCAATCAGGGAGTTGGTAATGAATATTATATCAGTCCGTTTTAAACCATTTCGGGTTATCTTTGAGGACTTTACCTCGAGCCCTTGAGCCTTGAGTGTGTCTATAACCACTCTTTCCATAACGCCCGAGAGGCGCCCTGCCTGCCCGGGAATGTAAAAGCAGCCGTCTCTATACAGAAATAGATTTGCGGCCGAACATTCGAGCAGCTCGCCTCTTTCGCCGGTCAACAGGGCATCAAAGCATCCCGAGCTCAGCGCATCTTCCCTAAGGAGTAAATACGGCAGATAAGAGATGGACTTTGCGCAGGTCAGAGGTGAGCACACCGGGTGTTTTCCTACGGAGAGAGCCACCCCATCTCTGTAATATATCTGTGGAGGCGGCTTATACCTCTCAATGGTTATGCATATATTGGAGGAACTTCTTGTCCTTCCTGTAAATGCAAGGATTTTGAGTTTGCCTGCCCCGGCAAGTGAATTCTCCCGGATGAGCCTTGCTATAATCTCTATAAATTTAAGGCGGGGGATGGAAATACCTAATAACCTTGCCCCCTTTCTCAACCGGCTGAGATGCAGGCTTAGATACTCCGCCTTTTTGTCCTTGACC
>CBDUUU010000059.1:0-5746 GCA_965370485.1 uncultured bacterium | reverse complement strand
CCTCCCAGAAAATCTCTTTTATCTCCGCATCAAAGTCCTTACAATCCCTGGGGGCAGGGGCCAAGGGTCCGCCTGTAAGGCTGTTATGCTCTGTTCCTGCGGTTACGATAAACCCCGACTCCCTTAGAGCCTTGACGAACCTGCCCAGGAGGCCGGCTGAATTTCTGTGAGGGATAAACTCAACGGCGGTAAATCCCTTTTCTTTTAAGGTCTCCCCTAATCTATATGGGTCCTCTTCGATGTGCGTCAGGGTTCCCGCTCCATCGGCAAGAACGGGGTAGGCGGGAATACCCCCCATACCCAGAAAAATCCTCTTAGCCTCCTCCAGACTCAGGAAGGCAGAGCTGTCCTCCTCTATATATGCAACTCCTCCTGCTTTCAAAAACCTGTTTTTTGAAAACATATCTCTTAGATAGCCCCTTCCTCTTTCAGTTTCTTTCAGTCTCTCTTCAATTGCCTGCGCTATATGCCTCTCCCTCACCCATCCTGATGGTGTCCTTTCCTTTAACTGCCGGTAACCCATAGAAAGAGGAAAACCCTCATTGGAAAAGTAATCATTTGCCTTTTCTATCATCTTTTTTATTCTCTCCTGAGATGATGTCTTTACACGCCCGACGAGCAGGGACACCTGCTCATCTATCTGAGGGGGATAACACAATCCCTTCCCGCAGAGATAGACCCTTCCCGGGTTGTGAGGGTCGTTCCAGAGAATGCCTTTTTCCTTGTCCCCCTGCTCAATGACCATAACCTCCAGCCCGTATACAGGATATATCCCTTCACTGAGACAAGATGCCGTAAACTCCTCAAAGCCCCCTGTAGTATAGAAATCGTTAATTCCTAAAACGCCTACATTTTCACCCTTTGCCGCCGCTACCAGGGAAGAAACAGAATCAAAATAAGAGAAGGAATGAGGGGTATGCACATGCAGATTCGTTTTCATAGGATGACTCTATCACAGCAAGAATACTCCGTCAATAACCAGCAATTTTCAAATTGACTGTCAGAATGGCCCGTAGTATACTCACCCGTATGGAAATTGATGAAGAAACAGTCAAGCACATGGCACTGCTCAGCCGCATCGAGCTGAGTGAAGAGGAGCTGAGGATATTCAGAAGTGAGCTTGCAGGCATACTCGAATATATGAAAAAACTCAACGAACTTGATATCAGTGATGTTGAGGCAACCTCGTTTGTCTCTCCGATGCAAAATGTCATGCGCGCCGACGAGGTGAAGCCATCTCTGCCTTTAGACGAAGTCCTGGCAAACGCACCGGATAAGGAAAAGGGCTGTTTCAAAGTGCCCGAATTGTTTTAGAGAGTCAACTTGAATCTCAATGAGCTTACTATACATAAACTAAACGGTCTGCTCTCCTCAAAGAAGATAAGTGCGCAGGCCCTTGTAAAAGATACCTTCTCTGTAATCGAAAATATAGATAACAAAATTCATGCCTTTGTAAGCCTGTGTAAGGAGCGAGCCCTCAAGGAGGCTGTCCTTATAGACAAGATGCGGGTTGGCGGTGAGAGGCTTCCGCCGCTTGCCGGGATACCCGTTGCCGTGAAGGACAATATATGCGTGAAGGGTCTGCCAACAACCTGCTCATCTGGCGCACTTTCCTCATTTCAGCCGCCTTATGAGGCAACTGTCATTGAAAAATTAAGGAGCCGGAAGGCAGTAATAATCGGAAAAACAAATATGGACGAATTTGCGATGGGCTCATCCACGGAAAATTCCTCTCTCTGCCCTACCTGTAACCCCTGGGATACTTCAAGGGTTCCCGGCGGCTCAAGCGGCGGCTCAGCGGCGGCGGTAGCAGGCGGAGAGGCAATCTTTGCCCTCGGCTCAGACACAGGCGGCTCCATTCGCCAGCCTGCCTCGCTGTGCGGGGTTGTAGGGCTAAAGCCAACATACGGACGTATCTCCCGCTACGGGCTTGTAGCATTTGCCTCCTCTCTCGACCAGATAGGACCCATAACAAAGGATGTAAGGGATGCCGCCCTGGTAATGAACTGCATTGCAGGCAGAGACACCTATGACAGCACCTCCTGCCCTGTGGATGTCCCGGATTATACAGATGCGCTTGATAATGGGATAAAGGGGCTGAAGATTGGCATCCCCTCAGAATACTTTGCGGATGGGATGGATAAAGAGGTGGAGAGCTCTGTGCTGGAAGGCGTAAAACTCCTTGAGAAATCAGGCGCTCACATCGAAAAGGTTTCCCTTCCCCATACCGAGTATACAATTCCAGCATATTATATAATCGCAACCGCCGAGGCAAGCTCCAACCTGGCAAGATATGACGGCGTCCAATATGGGCACAGAAGCTCACCTGCAGAAGGGCTTATTGATATGTATAAGAGGTCGAGGATGGAGGGACTGGGAAAGGAAGTAAAGAGGAGGATTATGCTCGGGACATATGTCCTCAGCACAGGTTTCTATGATGCCTATTACATAAGGGCGCAGAAGGTCCGCACTCTTATAAAAAATGACTTTGACAATGTGTTTAAGTCCATTGACTGTATAGTTACCCCTACCTCACCCACAACTGCCTTTAAGATAGGAGAGAAAACTCAGGACCCCCTTCAGATGTACCTGTGCGATATCTTTACCTGCTCGGCGAATCTGGCGGGTATACCCGGGTTGTCTCTGCCCTGCGGGTTTTCAAGTGATAACCTGCCCATTGGCATCCAGCTTCTCGGGAGGCCATTTGAGGAGGCATTATTACTAAGAATAGCCTGCGCAATAGAGCAAAACTCCGGCTGGCATCGAAAAAGGCCGCAGATGGCTTGAAATGACAACACGGCGGCGGATATGGGCAAAAGGTCATAAAAACGGGAGGCAGTTATGAAAGTAAGTAAGGAAAGTCTGGAAAAGCTGGAAAAGGAATACGGCGGTTATCTGGAGGGGGAAAGGCTGGACAAATTTTTCGATGAGTTTGAGATTCGCTTTGCCGCCGGGCACTGGTGCGCGGGAGACTTTTGCGACCGGTTTGCCCCCGGAGGCTACAACAGCAATGACACTGCCTTTCGCAGTGACATTGTCAGCCAGATAGAAAGGGTTGCCGAGGCAAAGATTAAGGGCATTGAGTTTCATGAGGCCCTCTTTATTGATAAGAATTATAAAAAGGACACATCGGTTATCGAGAAAACCAAAGAGGCCCTGGCAAAATATCAGGTTGTCCCCACCAATATGAACACAAATCTTTTTTCAGACCCAAAGTGGAAATTAGGGGGGATTACCAACGCAAACAAGGGCATCCGGGATGCAGCCTTAAATATTGCCCTTCAGGGGGTGGAGATAGCCAGAGACATAGGATGCAGCAGCGTGGCACTCTGGCCGGGTTCAGACGGCTGGGATTATAACTTCGAGGTAAACTATGGGGAGCTGCTCGACAGGTTTATTGAGGGATGCATTGCCATCAACAAAAAGGCAAAGGAGTTAGGTTTGAGCTTCGGGGTTGAGGCAAAATTGCATGAGCCAAGGGAAGGTAATATGATTATCGCCACCACTCATAAGGCGGCCCTGGCAGCCAAGGCAGTCAACGAAGAGTGCGGAGGGGCTAATATGGGAGTCGCCATTGACTACGGCCATGAGCAGATGTATGCCAATGAGCCGGCTGACAACCTCTACACCCTGAAGAGGTTTGGGATTCCTATTGTTAATTTCCATCTCAATAATGCCAAACTCCACAGCAATGATGAGGATCGAATTGCCGGCACCGGTGATATATGGAGGCTGGCTGATTTTTGCTATGCCGCTATAGATACCGGCTACCAGGGCTGGTTTGGAGAGGACCAATTCACCTATCGCACTGACCCTGTTAAATCAATGGCTCTCTCCAGGGAATTTTTCGGCAACACAATGAAAAAGGCGCTGGCAATTTACAGGGTTAAGGATAAGCTGGAAAAGGCACAGTCAACCGGTGATGCCATTGCTACAATCGAGGTGGTAAAGAAACACCTTTATTAGAACTTAAAGAGGTGCATAAATGGCTAAAGCGGTAAGATTAGGGACAGAAAATCTGCCGAGGGCAAGGTCCCCGGTTATCGGGGTCTTTGCTCCCTGTGACCCGAGAATTGATGAGGCATCAAGAAAGAGGGCGTCTAATATAATAATAGATGGTGCCCAGACGATTGCAGAGAAGGTAAATCTTGTAGACGGCTCCCCCGTCAGGGTTGTCTATTCCACAACACTCATCGATGGAGAAAGGCAGGCAGACATTGTAGCCCGCCAGTTTGAGGCGGCAGGTGTAAATATACTGGTGGCGTTCCCCGATACCTGGGCATTTCCGCAGCTCACCCTTATATCCCTCCTCCAGCAGTTTCCAAAGGATACCCCCCTGAACCTTACCTGCGGCAACAGCGGGCCAAAGCCGGGTGTTGTCTATACCCACGCCTGCAGCGGCGCCATATCCCAGTATGGCAGATTGATTCACATAAATATAGGCAGCTGGCCCGATATGGGGATGAGTCCACAGATGAGTGAGGGTACCATTAGCTCACTCATAGACTGGTGCTACGCGGCGGTTGCCTACAAGGCGCTAAAAGGAAGAAGGGTGGTCATTCTCGGGCATGATTCTATGGGGATGGAGACAGCCCTTGCCCATATAATCCCCACAAGAAACATATTCGGCATAGAGATTACCAGGCTGGATATGAAGCTTCTCTCTGATATGCTGCAAAAAAAGGCCTATAACAAAGATGAGCTGGGTGAGTTAAGAAATTGGCTGGGGAAACTTGCCGGAGAGAGAATCGAAATAAGAAACGAAGAGGATGAGGAAAGGCTAAAGATATAGCTGGCTATGTATCTTATTGTAAGGGACATAATGGATGATTTAGGCGCAGTTGGAGGAGGCTTTATGAGCCAGTTGGAGTGGGGTTCAGACCCGAGAGGCATTCCTTTGCCTGTGGCTGATATAATGGAGTCTCTTTTTAACTCCACGTTCGACCACAGGGGCAAAAAATCCCCCATTCCCTACGCCACCGAGGCAGATGTGCAGGGCTTGTTAACTATGTTATTTTTCACCCACCTCACAGGCGGGGCACCTCCCCTTTTTATGGATTTCAGAAAGGTATGGGAGAGCCGGGAGATAAAAGAACTTGCAGGTAAGATTGGGATAAAACTCTCAGGAGATACTGTATGGGAGAAGAAGGGATTTGTTGACGGAAACAACTCAGGCAGTGCCTCCTTTGACTGGGCAGGCAGGCCAGGGGATTCCGTAAGTGAAATTATGTCCAGGGTGTCTTTCCCCATTGCCGACGAAGGGTACTTTCCCGGCCTGGGAAACTCCATCACCTTTGTCTCCCCCGGCGGCATAGAGGGAATAGCCGGAAGGCTCGCCTACAGCAGCATAAGCAACGCATTCTCCCTGATATGGGATGAGGCGCAGACTGTTGAGCTCCCGGACAAACTCGCCGGGGCAGTCTGCAAAACCTCCACCAATACCTGGCCCCACACCTTCGTAGTCCCCAAATATGCCGCTATGGGAGAATATAAACAATACGCACCGGCAAATCACTTTCATATGACCTGGGGGCTCAACCCCGCACGCCTGGAGTACTGGATGGATCTTACAAATGTCCTCTCTGTTACCCCATGGACGAAAAGGCCTGAACATATAGACGGGACAGACAGACCCGTCCCCCTGCTTTATCTGATAAACGGCGGGGAGAGGGCAACAAAAATGGCGAGAATAAAAAATGGGTAGTGCTGCGGAATACGAGGCTGTATTTGGTTTAGAGGTGCATGC
>CBDUUU010000058.1:0-5762 GCA_965370485.1 uncultured bacterium | reverse complement strand
CATCTAATCGAAAAGGTGGGCAGGAAGCTTCGCGGGATGATGAAGTGGATGTAAGTTAAATATGGGTATGGAAAGAATAATAATCTTCGATACGACGCTCAGGGATGGGGAGCAGTCTCCCGGGGCAAGCCTCGAGCCCAAACAAAAGCTTGAGATTGCCAGGCAGCTGGCAAGACTCAACGTGGATGTCCTTGAGGCAGGTTTTCCCGTCAGCACACCGGGAGAGGCCGAGGGGGTAAGGTTGATTTCAAAGAAAATAAGGGGTGTCACGATTGCCGCCCTTGCAAGATGCACCAGGGAGGATATCGATGCGGCGGCACGCGCCCTGAGTGAGGCAAAGAAGGCGCGCATACATATCTTCTTAGCCACCTCAGCAATCCACAGGCGCTACAAATTAAAAAAGGCAAAGGGCGAAATACTCAAAATTGCCGCCGGTTCTGTCCGATATGCCGGGCGATTAATTAAAGAGGTGGAGTTTTCGCCTGAGGATGCCTCCCGCACAGAGCCGGATTTCCTCTGCCGGATAGTAGAGACTGTGATAGAGGCCGGGGCAAAGATAGTAAACATCCCGGACACCGTAGGTTACTCCACGCCCGGGGAATTCGGCGCCCTCATAAGAACCATAAAGGAGAATGTCCCCAATATCGATAAGGCAATCTTAAGTGTCCACTGTCATAATGACCTGGGGCTCGCTACGGCCAATACGCTCTCTGCCATTAAAAACGGGGCAAGGCAGGCAGAGTGCACAATAAACGGCATTGGTGAGCGGGCAGGAAACTCCTCCCTTGAAGAGGTAGTAATGAGCCTGCTCACAAGGGCCGACCTGTATGGCTTTCGAACAAACATAAACACAAAAGAAATTTACAAAACGAGCAGGCTCGTGAGCAGTCTCTCGGGAATTCACGTGCAGCCAAACAAGGCAATCGTTGGGAAAAATGCCTTCAGGCATGAGGCCGGAATTCACCAGGACGGAGTTCTTAAGAAAAGCCTGACCTATGAGATTATAAAACCGGAGACCATCGGATTAACAGAAAGTAAACTTGTCCTCGGAAGGCATTCAGGCAGACATGCCCTGAAAGTGAAACTTCAGGAGCTGGGACACCCGTTAACCAGCACCGAGCTGACAAAATGTTTCGAGCGCTTCAAGCAGCTTGCCGATAAGAAAAAAGAGGTCTATGACGAGGACCTGGAGGCGATTGTTGAAGATGAGCTCGAAGCCGCCCCTGAAGTCTTTCAACTTTCTTATATTCACACGACAAGCGGAAACAAAACCGTCCCCACCGCCACAATCAGGCTAAAGAAAAAAAATAAGTTAATTCAGGATGCCGCCTGCGGAGACGGGCCTGTTGATGCCACCTATCGGGCAATCAACAAAATCACAGGAATCAAACCACTGCTGGTTGACTACTCCCTTCGCGCCGTTACAGGAGGCAGAGATGCCCTCGGAGAGGTCAACGTAAAGATAAAAGTGGGCAAGGCCACTGTCGTCGGCAGGGGTGTAAGCACCGATATAATCGAGGCAAGCGCTAAGGCATATGTAGGGGCTGTTAATAGATTACTGGCCAGGGAGAAATCGAATGGAACAGGAAAAGATTGACAGGGCTCACAAAAAGGAGGAGAGATAAATAAATGAAAAAGGCCATCCGTATAGCCGGCATTTTCCTCCTCAGCCTGCTCTCCTGTATCACCGGCGCAGACGAAGTAGCACTCAAGAATGGAAATGTTATGAAGGGAATCGTGGTCGAGAGTTACAAGGACCGTATCGTTCTCCGGGTCGCCCGCGGAGAATTTACCATACAGAAAAAGAAGATACTCTATATCAATTATAGCCGGCCCGAGCAGAACTACCTCAAGATGGGCAATGACTATGCAGATAAGGCAGATTACGAGAAGGCACTCGAATATTACAACGAGGCATTAAAGGCAAAGCCGGATTTTAAAGACGCGATTGAGGCAATTTTGCGGCTAAAGGACGCGAAAGAAAAACATATTGTCGCAAAATCAGCGCTTCAGGTCGCAACGAACCGCTCGGAACTAAAACGCTCCCTTGGTATAGTGATTGAAAAGGAGGCCGACAACACAAAGATAGTCTCTGTTTACCCTGCCTCCCCTGCTTCCAATGCAGGCATCAAATCCGGGGACATAATTATCAGGGTCTGGGATGTCTCCACAAAATACGAGAGCCTGGATAATATAATAGAACTCCTGCTCGGAGACACAGGCACATCTGTCAGGATAATCATCGGGAGAAAGGTAAACATAGTACGCAGAAAGATTGGCCGGCACCAGAAGGCAGGGATAGGAATCTCTCCGGACATCAAGGAGGAAGGGTTAACAATAACCAATATTATAAAAGGGGCGCCTGCCGAAAGGGCAGGGCTGCATATAGGTGATCATATAGCTGCCATCGATGATGAGTCCACACGCTATCTCACGTTAACCGAATCAGTAAGGAAAATGGCGGGCAAAGAAGGGACAAGGCTAAGTCTTACAATTCGGCGAAGGCTGAACCTGGTCCGCGGCAAGTTTGAATATAAAAAACCGGAACCAAGGGGCATTGGCGCCAAGGTCTCTCAGGTCCATAACGGAATCAAGATTATCTCTCCCCTTCCCGACTCCCCTGCGGAAAGGGCAGGGCTCAAAAAGGATGACCTGTTAACCCGAATTGAAGGCAGACCCCTGGCAAATATGAGCTTTAAGAAAGCTGTCAAGTTACTGCGCGGCGCGCCCGGAACGGATGTCTCTGTAACCATAGAAAGACCGGTCCGGCTCATACGTGCAAAAATCCCCGGGTATTCTTTCGGGGGAATCGGCTGCAGTTTAGAAAGGGCAAAAAAGGGGCTGGTGATTAACAAGGTCTCGGCAGGCGGCCCTGCAGAGAAGGCAGGGATAAAGGCGGGAGACATCATTGTGGGCATAGAAAATAGGAGAATTCCCGGGGGAGAGTCGCTATCTGAATCGACAAGAGGAATCCGGGGCAAGGCAGGCAAACCCCTCACCCTTACCATCAGTAGGGCTGTAACAATAAGGAGGTAAAGATATGGCTAGAGAAATGAAAAGAAGAACCCGCTATGTGACTGACAAAAACTTTCAGCTGAGATACGTAGTAAAGGCATTGGTGCTTATGCTTCTTATCTCAATCATATTTGCGTGGACTGTTTATCGCTCAGGGTGGATACCTCTGGTGGAAAAGCTATCGGATGTGTATCCCCAGAAGATGCTGGTGCCAATCCTGAAGGTTGCCAACATAAAGCTGATGATAAACCTGCTTCTTCTGATTCCCGTTGTCATACTGTTCGCAATCTACCTGTCCCACAAGATTGCGGGGCCGCTGGTGAGAATAGAAAGAGATATAAGGGCCATTGCCGGTGGTGACCTCAAGACACGCCTGAGCCTGAGAAAGAGGGATGAGCTGAAGAGTCTTGCCGGCTCAATCAATGAGATGGCAGAAAGCATAGAGCAGATGGTCAGCAAAAACGGCATCTCGGTAGAAAAAATGAGGGAGACCATAAAAGAGCTGCGCACCGCCCTCGAGAAGGAACCTGCCTCCCGGGAGGTGCCTCTCAAGGCAATTGATAAATTGAACGAGAGTATAGATGAGATTAGCGGCACCCTATCCCGCTATAAATGAATATCACCGAGGAGATATTATCCGCGCATAGCCAGAGGAATGAGGTTCATCCAGGGCAGTTTATCCAGGCAAAGCTGGATTTTATCATTGCCAATGACATCACTGCTCCCCTGGCAATAGACGAGTTTGAGAGCTTGGGGAGCGGGCAGATATTTGATACTGAAAGGGTTGCCTTTGTTCTCGACCATTTCACCCCAAACAAAGACATCGCATCGGCCCAGCAGTGCAAAAAGGTTAGAGACTTTGCCAGGAGATTCAAGCTAAAATATTTCTTTGAAGGGGGACGCGGCGGAATCGAACACGCACTCATCCCCGAGAAGGGGCTGGCCCTGCCGGGAGAGGTAATTATAGGGGCAGACTCTCACACCTGCACCTATGGGGCACTCGGGGCATTTGCCACAGGGGTAGGAAGCACAGATGTAGCAGGGGCAATGCTCACAGGCGAGGTCTGGCTGAAGGTGCCGGAGACAACAAAGTTTATCTACAATGGCAAGTTGAATCCCTGGGTGAGCGGGAAAGACCTTATTCTTTATACCATTGGAGATATTGGGGTAAACGGGGCGTATTACCAGGCAATGGAGCTGGCAGGCGAAGCCATTTCTTCTCTTTCTATGGATAGTCGGCTGACAATGTGCAACATGGCCGTTGAGGCAGGGGCAAAGTCCGCCATTATCGAGCCGGACAGTATAACAATGAAGTATATAGACAGTCTGCCTGCCGCGAGAAAGCCGCGCGTCTTTAAAAGCTCACCCGATGCACATTATCTTGACACAAAGGAATATGACTGCACAAGGATTAAACCACAACTCGCCCTTCCTCCCTCACCCGGGAAGGTAAAGGCTGTCGATGAGATAGGCAATGTCACAATCGACCAGGTGGTTATAGGCTCATGCACAAACGGCAGAATAGAGGACCTGCGTACTGCTGCCAGAATCCTCAAAGGCCGCAGTGTTCATCCCTATGTAAGGGCGATTATCATCCCCGCTACCCAGAAGATTTACGCAGACGCTGTTCGTGAAGGGTTGATTGAAGCCTTCATCCGCTCAGGGGCAATGGTAAGCACGCCCACCTGCGGGCCCTGTATTGGAGGACATATGGGGGTGCTGGCAGAAGGGGAGCGCGCCGTATCAACCACTAACAGAAACTTTACAGGCCGAATGGGGCATATCAAAAGCGAGGTCTATTTAGCCGGCCCTGCAGTGGCGGCCGCATCCGCAAACAACGCACAAATAACCCGCCCGGAGGAAATATTGAATTAACGCAGGCTAACGCCTGCGACTACCAGGTCGGGAGAAGCAGGTAGCCGCAGACCTTAGTAAAGAGTATTGTAGTTGCCTCATTTATGAGGCATTGGAGGCTTTCCCCGATGAATCGGGCAACTACGAAGCACTGATATATGAAATTAAAAGGCAGGATATGGAAGTTAGGGGATAATATTAACACAGACGACATTATCCCCGCCCAGTTTCTAACAACCACGGATGCAAGCGAGCTGGGCAGGCATTGTCTGGCAAATTTCCCGGATGAGTTCCCGGAAGAGGCAGGCGAGGGTGATATAATAGTTGCAGGTGAGAACTTTGGATGCGGTTCATCACGCGAACATGCGCCAAGGGCGATAAAAGGAAGAGGCATCTCTGTTGTCGTTGCCAAAGGCTTTGCCCGAATCTTTTTCAGAAACGCAATCAATACAGGTCTTCCAATATTTGAATGCAGGGACCTGGCAGAGGAGGCCTGTGCTCAAGACACATTGGAAGTGGATCTCAGTGAGGGCACAATAAAAAATCTGACAAGGGCAAAGACATACAACACCGTCCCGCTGCCCCCTTTCTTAGAAGAGATCCTCCGCGCCGGGGGGTTGATGAACTACCTCAGGGGGAAACTATGTACAAGATAGCAGTCATTCCGGGAGATGGGATAGGCCCGGAGGTAATCAACGAGGGGCTGAAGGTCCTGCGCGCAGTATCCGGGCTAACCGGTCTCAAATATGAAACGATAAGCTATGACTTTGGCGGAGAAAGGTATCTGAAGACAGGAGAGATTTTGCCTGACTCTGCCCTGGGCGAGCTGGCGAAATCAGACGCTATTTATTTAGGTGCAATCGGCCACCCGGATGTCCCCACAGGGCTCCTCG